>NZ_JBAFSM010000028.1:0-64013 GCF_036688125.1 Pannus brasiliensis CCIBt3594
CTCCTGACTCCTGACTCCTGACTCCTGACTCCTGACTCCTGACTCCTTGACCACAAGAAAATTTTTGAATTCCGTGCATAAATCTAAGCGATCCCCGATCGCAGGGCGATAACGGCCGCCTGAACCCGATCGTCTACCGCCAGCTTATTCATAATGCCGCGGACGTGGGTTTTAATCGTGTTGGTGCTTAAATATAACTGCTCGGCGATCTCGGCGTTACTTTTGCCCTCGACAATTAGCTTTAAAACCTCCATCTCGCGCTCGGATAGTAGATCGAGACTGGGATGCCTTTCCGGGGCCGGTGGTTTCAAATTATCCATCACCAGACGCGCGATTTGGGGGTCGAGGTAGGTCGCGCCGTCTTTCGCGGCCTCGATGGCGGCTAGAAGTCGATCGAGACTGGCCCCCTTGATACAGTACGCGTCGGCCCCGCTCGCCAGTGCCGCTAACACTTCCGTCTGGACGGTGTGGGAAGTGAGCATGACGATATGAACGTTCGGTAAACTCTCCTTGATCTGTTTGGTCGCCGCGATGCCGTCGAGACGCGGGAGACCGATATCCATGACGATCAGATCCGGTTTGAGAGCTAGGGCTAACCGTACTCCCTCCAGACCGTCCCCGGCCTGACCGACGATCTCGAAATCCGACTGTTCTCCTAGAGCTTGTTCCAGACCTAATTGCATCAACGGATCGTCTTCAACGATTAAAACTTTCACCGGTCGCGCTCTCCCAACGAAAAGGTAAGGTTATCACCCATCGGCATGATGTACAACTACTCTCAGTTTAGGCAATCTGGAAGTAGGAAACAAATAATTTTCAAGTAGGGGAGTTCTAGCGAGACCGGAATCGCCTAGAACCGGCCTATCCTCGCTCTTTTTCTCCCGCCCTCTGCCTTCTGCCTCCCTACCTTTCCCCCGACCACCCTACGCTCGTATCCCTAGACATGACCACGCGAATCCAACAAGATCGGGTGAGAATCGCCCTCGTTACTGTAGCGTATGTCGTCATCGGCTGGCTCGGCTACCGATTGTTAGATTTAGGGGCGCGACCATCACCGATCTGGATGAGTGCCGGGATCGCGCTGGCCGGGGTTTATCTCTGGGGGAATCGCGTGGTTTTGGGGGTTTTCGCCGGCGATTTCCTGCTCTCGGTTGTTCTGGGGAAGAATATCGAGGTGGCGGTATTTTCGGCGGTAGGGAGCGCGTTAGCCGCTTTATTCGGTGCGAAACTCCTGCGTTACGGGAAATTCTCCCCCGCTCTCGGTCGGATTCACGATGTCATTCTCTTGGTCTTTCTCGGGGCTTTATTGCCCGCGATGGTGAACGCGTCGATCGATGTCCTCGGTCGCGCTTGGATGAGTCAGTGGACTTGGCGCACCTTCGGACAGTATTGGGCGATAATCTGGCTGGGAGATGTCACGGGCGTTTTAATGATCACCCCGATTCTCCTGCGATCGCTCTACCATCGCCGTCATTTTTGGAAAGATCAGGAACCGCATCGCTTTCTCGAAGCTTTTTTCTGTATGAGTCTGCTGTTTGTGGTCGGTTGGGTGGTCTTGGGGGCGAAAGGCAGTAGCGATCGCCTGGATCAGTGGAGTGTCGTCGGTTATCTGGAATATCTGCCTTTTCCCTTCGTCGCTTGGGCCGCCTTGCGTTTTCAAACCTGGGGCGCGGTGTCGGCGAATTTCGCGATCTCCGCGCTGGCGTTGATCGGTCTGGCGAGAAAGGCGGGGCCGTTTATTCTCCAGACTCCCGACGTGACGCGCGCCGCGATCGTCCTCCAGATTTTCCTCGCGATCGTCATGGCTACCTCTCTATTTTTATCCGCCGCTATCGTCGATCGCCAGCGCATCGATCGGGCCCTCACCGAAACCCTCGAACGCGAGCATCTTTTAACCCAAGTCGCCCTACGGGTGCATCAATCCCTCGATCTCGACCACGTTTTGCACACCATCGTCGAGGAAATCCGCGATTTTCTGAACGTCGAACAGGTGTATATCGGTCACTGCCAGGAGGACGGGGCGCGAGTCGTGGCGGAATCGCGCGGGTCGGGAATTTTCTCGCTGATGGGCTGGGTTCCCGAACCGGAATTATTAGGGGAATTGGGGCAATTATTCAAGCGATCGAACGCGATTATCGCCGATAATACCGCAAAAGTTCAGACATTACCGTATTTAATGGGGTATTACGAGCATCTAGGCGTTCAATCCTCTCTCGTTTTACCCTTGAGCGCCAATAACGAACAACTCGGCGCGCTGGTACTGCATCAATATTCCGCGCCCCGTCACTGGCAGAAGGGCGAGGTAAAATTACTCGAACAGTTAGCCACCCAGGTCAGTATCGCGATCTATCAGGCGCGACTTTATAGACAGGTTCGCGCGCTCAATAATAATCTAGAGCGGCAGGTGGAGGAGAGAACGCTAGAAATACGGCAAAAAGTTAAGGAGAACGAGCGTTTATACGAGATGAAAACGGTTTTTCTCCAAGCGGTAGCCCACGATCTGCGGACTTCGCTGATGGGATTGGTGATGTTATTGAAGAATTTACAGCATCGATCGGGCGATTGCATTACCCTATCGAAACCGATTCTCGATCGACTGGTCCAGAGTGGCGATCGCCAGTTAACCCTGATCGACGCGCTCGCGGAAAATCATTTCGCCGAACAACGTCCGCTACAATTGAACCGGCAGACTTTCTCGTTATCGGAGCGCGTCGATACCTGGATCGAGGATTGGCGATCGGAATGCCAGCGATCGGGCGCGAAGTTGATTAATTTAATTCCCGAGGATTTACCGCCGATTTCCGCCGATGCCAATCATATATACCAAGTTTTTCGCAATTTAATCGAGAACGCTCTGAAACACAACCCGCCGGGGCTACAACTGGCGATCGACGCGCGGCTCGATCGGGATTGGATTTACTGTAGCGTCAGCGATAACGGGGTGGGCATGGACGAGGAACAATGTCAACATCTTTTCGGCCTGTACGTGCGAAATCTTCACAATCAACACCTGACGGGCATCGGGTTAGGTTCCTACCAATGCCGGCAGATTATCGAGGCGCACGGCGGTACAATCGGCGTGAAAAGTACCCCCGATGTCGGTTCGCGGATCTGGTTCACTTTACCGATCGCGTCCGTCGCGGCCGGAGTGAATGCGTAAAATCTTTATGTTTACTTCTCGAAAAACGCTGGTTCGATGCGGCTTAATCTTCTTTATCGCGGTCAATATTCTTTATTTTCTCTATGCCGCTTATTTTCAATACGTCTGGCACGATGAAGTTTTCGTTTTACTGCATCTATCCGGACATACCATCGACGAACTGACCGCGGTTTTATTCGACGGTCGGATTAAATCGATCGGGGAGTTGAAACAATTTCAGGGAATCAATCTCGATCGGGGTTTTCCGGATACCCTATATTCTGTATATTCCGGTCCGAATTACGATCTTCCTCTCTACTACAGTTTACTCTGGATACTAGCGAGAATTTTCGGGAATTCGGATCTCGTTCTCCGGGGATTTTCCGTACTGATCTGGTTCGGATTACTTTGGGCGGTTTATCGCTTAAGCTTCCAGTTATTTAAAAACCAAAAAATCGCTTTATTAACCGCTTTTCTCGTCTTTATCTCCCCTCGGTTCACGGGCTACGCTCTCGGGATCTGGGAATACGGGCTATACGCTTTTATCGCCACCCTCTCTAGTTTTCTCTTCTTAAAAGCCCTAGAATCCTCGCACTCGCGAGAGTATCGAGACTGGTTATTATACGGTTTATCGATCGTCGCCGGTTTATACACTCACGTCTTTTTTATTTTTATCTTTCTCTTTCATATTCTGTACTTTTTTAGTAACCGCGATAGATTTAGCGAGTTGGCAAAAAAATATTCGTCCCGAATTTGGTTAGGATCTTTTCTCATTTACTCGATTTGGTTAACCCGTATTTTCTATAGAAGGGTAAGTGTTTTTAGCTGGTCGAAAGGTCGGTGGCCGTGGGAAAAATTAATCGATCGATGGATAACCACGTTCGCGGGCTTTTTTCCGGATATCCCCTTTATCCCCACGGGTGTCGCCAGTTTCACGAATTACGCGCTCGTCTCGCTTATCCTCTTTTCCCTGTTTTATCTAGCGAGGAAAACCGATCGAAAGATCTCTTCCTTCGCGCTTCTCTTAACCGGGATTCCTTTTCTCGGTTTACTGATTCTAGATATCGTCCTCGATTTTCGGTATACCGTGGTCGGTCGTTTCTATCTTCCCAGCTTTATCGGTATCTCGTTGGCGATCGCTTTTTTACTTTCCGAAGGATTACAATATTATCGAATCATTACCTCGATCGCTCTCGTATTGTTAACCATTTTCGGTTTAATCTCCCGAGTTCCCAACCCTCCCGAGGGAAATCGCTTTCTCGGCTACGGGAGTAATCTTCCCAACGCGTACCCGATTATTAATCGAAGTCACAAGCCATTAATTATCGCGGAAAGTTGGTTAGATGGATTGCCGCTCATTCAAGTTACCGACCCGAACACCGAATATCTATTCTGGAAGCCCTCGATCAAAATCTCCCTCCCTACCCTACAAACGAGATTTTCCGATATTTTTATCCTCACTCCCTCCGAAAAACTGAAACAAGAAATCGAGCGATCGGACGGTCGATTAAAACCGACTGAAAATACCGCCCTCTGGCGCGTCGAGAAATAATTGATTTTCATGAATTTTCAAGAAAAAGTCTGTAACTGTTTAACCGCTGTCAGAATTCCAGCGTTCTTGTCCCCGAACAGGCTTATAATAGTCGTTAGAAAGTCACCCGAATCTTTTAAAACGACGAGCGATCGAGAACTTTTGAACCGAATCACCGTCAACCCCGAAATCAGGATCGGAAAGCCCGCGATCGCGGGAACCCGTCTCACCGTCGAGTATATTTTAAATCTTCTAGCACACGGGGCGACCATCCCCGAAATACTCGACGAATACGAGGGTTTAGAGGAAGCGGATATTCAAGCTTGTCTTTTATTTGCCCCTCGATCGTTAGCCAGTTCTAGTTTTATACCTCTAGCGAAAGAGATAGCGTAGAATGCGTTTTTTAGTAGACGAGAATACCGGTGTGATCGTGGCGCGATGGTTACGCGAACGAAATCATGAAGTTTTTTCGGTCTACGAAGAAGCGAGAGGAATGGATGATAACTCGATCCTTCAGAAAGCTTTCGAGGAGAATTGGATTCTCATCACTAGCGATCAAGACTTCGGGGAGAAAGTATATCGAGAACAGCGATCGCCGAAGCGGGATTATTTTACGTCGTCTAGAAAATCAACGTTCGAGCGATAAAATTTAAAATTTAGAAAGTTTATTAGAAAACTACTCGGAACGAATAGCCGATCACTTTGTAGTCGTGACCGAGATACAAGTTCGATTCGCCAGAGTACCATTTTAAATTCGATCGCCCCCCTCCCCCTCCGCGAAAGCCCTCGCCGCAGATCGTTATAATGGGAGACAGCGATCGCGAACTTTGCCCCCGCCCATCATTCCATGACCGGAAGACTCAGCAAACTAGAACAAGATTTAACCACCATCGGGACGGAAGTTGCCGAACTAGCGGTAAAAATGCAAGAAAGATATCGAAACTATCTCGATATCCTCGGAGAATCCGTGTATAAACAGGCGATCGTCGCCGTCTATCATCTCTGTACCCGATCGTACCCCGGTGAATTCCTCGCCCTCTCCCACACCAACCGCCAGAAACTCCAGGAAGACATCAAGGCCCTCGGTCAAGAGACCCGGCTCAGTTTAAAAGAATTGGGCGAAATTAACCTCGATCGCACCACTTTCGCCGCCCTAGAAGCCCCCGCGGGAGAAACGGGAACCATCGAACAGAAAAAACTCCTCAAAGCCCTCCTGGAAAAAGGCGGTAGCGAACCCGTCACCGAACCGATCGATAACCCCGACGCGTTAGCCCACTGGTGTCGGGCGATCGAAAAAAGCTCGGTCAACATTCTCGACCACCTCTCCAAAAAAATCAACCACCAACTCCAACAAGCCTACATCCTGCCCGCGCGTCTACCCGGCCAGATTCTCGATATGGCCATTCAAGCGGAAAACGAGGGACAGTCCCTCGGCGGCGGCCATAATCTCCTGAGCGTGATGATCGAGGCGGAAAACCGCGATAGCGACGACGAGGAGGACGAAGACGAAGAACAAGAACGCGAAGAACTGATACTCCCTCAAAAAATTACCAAACTGACCGCCATTCACCTGAGACTATCAGAAATCGAATTCGCCGATACCCGTTTATCGATCGAGCGCAATCAACTCCGCGCCCTCTGGGAACAACTGGAAAAAATTCGCGAGCGCTATCGCCGCACCCATCGGGAATACACCATCGCCCGAGCCGAGGCCGCGTGGCGAAGCAGTTGGTACGATTAGATGTCCCGATAGGCGAAATGCCGCCCCGTTCGAGGACGGCACTAGGAACAGAAATAGAGCCTTTCTAGCTATATTCTTCCCCGACGCTGAGATTAAATAACATCTGGAGCGACTGTAAACAGCGTTTCCGCGCCTCGATATCCTGTTGCGCCCGCAGTTGTACCATCGGTTCGTGAAGGATTTTATTGACGATACCGCGCGTCATCGCCTCGATCACTTCCTGATGTTTCTCCGCGAACTCCGTACCCAGTCGCGAGAGCGCTTTTTCTAACTCCTGCTCGCGGATATCCTCGATCTTGCTTCTCAGACAACTGATCGTCGGCACGGTATCGAGCGATCGCCACCACAGATCGAACGCTTCCACTTCCTGTTCTAAAAGCGCTTCCGCTTCCATCGCCATCTGACGGCGACTTTCCTGGTTCGCCGCCACCACCGCCTTGAGATCGTCCACGTTAAACGCTCGGACGTGTAACAATTCCCGGACATCCGCGTCCACGTTGCGGGGGACGGAAATATCGATCAGCATTAGCGATCGGGTTTCGATGATGACTTCGCTTAACAAGGTTTTATTTAAAATCGGTTCCGTCGCTCCCGTACTGGTGAAAACGATATCGGATTCGGCCACCACTCGCATCATATTCTCCAGGCCGTGCAGTTCGATCGGCACCCCCGGAAACTCCCTACACAACTCCTCCGCGCGACGCTGGGAGCGATTGACGATCGCTATCTTCGTCGAACCTTTCGCCACGAGATGCGTCACCAACAAGCGGGACATTTTCCCCGCCCCGATAATCGTGACTTTCTGACTACCGAGATCCTCGACCTTGGCGTGGGCCAACTCTACCGCCGCCGAACTGATCGAGACCGCGCCCGTCCCGATACTGGTTTCCGTACGTACCCGTTTCCCGGCCGAGAGCGCCTGTTTGAACAATCGATCGAGCAGTTGCGCGATCGAGCCGTACTTCTGGGCGAGTTTGTGGGTGTTTTTCACCTGCGCGAGAATCTGTCCCTCGCCGAGTACCAAGCTTTCCAAACCCGCCGCCACCCGCAGTAAATGGCGTACCGCGTCCTGATGTAAGAGTGTGAACAGATAACGGCGCAGGGTTGACAGGGGAATATGACCCGTTTCCGCGAGAAATTGGGTGATTTCCACCACCCCTTTCTCCGTGTCGGTGACGACGGCGTAAATCTCCAGGCGATTACAGGTGCTGATAATCGCCACTTCCTGAATGTGCGGATAGCCTCGCAAGTGGGTTAGGGCTGACTCGATCTTCGCTTCTTGAATACTCAGTTTTTCACGAATTTCCACGGGGGCTGTTTTGTGACTCAAGCCCACTACTGCAATATTCATGTGTTCTCCTACTAAATGTTGCCGAGGCTACAAAAAGGATTGATAAGGATAAGTGCTATATGTCTCTAATTGTTGCAATTTAGTCTGGATCGGGTGTCGAGCAAAAGGGCTATGAAAAAAAACTTCATAAATCGGGAGGGGTCAGGATACAGGAGTCAGAAGTCAGGAGGTAGAAAAGGAAAAACAGGAGAGCGAATAACATGACTCTCCCGTATTTCCCTAAAATTTGGAGTTTATACGCTGATTTCTGAATTCAGAGTGCTTTAGCGCGCTTTGAGGTTCCCGATCGAATCCGTAGGAACACTCGAGGCGGGACGCGGGACTCTTGAATCCGGAATTCCGACGATCGACTCCGGTTGTCTTAATGGAGTTGGATGTATTTGGGTTGGTCGAACAGGTGAACCGTATCGACGAAACGAGCGGTTTTCGACTGGCTGGAGATAACCAGGCTCTGGGTACGAGCGCCACCGTGGAAGAAGCGAACCCCTTCCATCAGGGTGCCGGGGGTGATCCCGCAAGCGGCGAAGAGAACGGTTTCGCCACTGGCTAACTCGTTATCGTTGTAGACTCGATCGGGATCGGTGATGCCCATTTCTTGCAGACGGGCGATATTCCCCTCGCGGCTTTCCCCGATCAGACCGGTTTTCACCACCTCGGGATCGTAGATCAGTTGACCTTGGAAGTGACCGCCGAGACAGCGCATCGCCGCCGCGGAGATAACCCCCTCGGGAGCGGCACCGATTCCCATCAGCGCGTGGATGTTGGTTCCGGCGAACGCGCAGGAAATCGCGGCGGAAACGTCCCCATCGCTGATCAGACGAACTCTCGCGCCCGCGGTACGGATTTCCTGGATCAGTTCCTTGTGGCGGGGACGATCCATAACGACGACGACGAGTTCCTCGATCGAGCGACCCAGACAGTCGGAAAGAATTTTTAAATTTTCGGTAGCCGATTTATTGATATCGACATGACCTTTGGCCGCGGGAGGGGCGGCTAATTTTTTCATATAAAAGTCGGGAGCGGCGAATAAACCGCCTTTCTCGGAGATCGCCAACACGGCCATCGAACCGTTCTGTCCGTAGGCGACCAAGTTCGTTCCCTCGCAGGGATCGACGGCGATGTCGATCTCGATCAGTTCATCGGGGTTACAGTATTGTTTCGCGTCGGGTTGGGTGCAGATCCCCACTTCCTCGCCGATGTAGAGCATGGGGGCTTCATCGCGTTCCCCTTCCCCGATGACGATGCGACCGCGCATATGGATTTTGTTCATCCGTTCGCGCATGGCTTCCACGGCCACTTCATCGGCGGTGTTTTTCTCGCCTTTCCCCATCCACTTCGAGGAAGCGATAGCGGCCTGTTCGACTACTTCTATAATTTCTAAACCTAACGTACTTTCCACGGAATAATCCTCCCTAGTGCCGATCGATATATCTTATCCGGCGAGTTGATGACCTTAACAGTCAAAAGTCTATCACCAGACGGGGATCATTCTTAAATTTTTCTAAAGCGTTTCCGGGGTCGGGCCGCGCGCGAGGATTTTTCGCTTATACGAACGCGACATTACAGGAAGAGTCAACCTATGCAGAGTTCGCTAAATAGACCGAGCGATCGCTATTCACCGGTTGTCTCGCCACGCTCGTCCAGGATTCGGATCGTTCATCGATTTTTTTTACTCGGAAGGTTTTGCAAAAGAGTAAACGTTAAATATCGCGTCGTAACTAATTAAGGTTAGAGAATGATTTATCGCTTGGGCGATTAAAATTCTGTCGAACGGATCGCGATGATGTAAGGGCAGATTAATATAGAATTCTATATCGGGGACGGTAAGCGGCAGGATTTCGATATCGAATCGCTCTAGCAAACCGAATAACTCGGGAAAACTACATCCTAGATTTAATTTCCCGATATTGATTTTGATCGCGATCTCCCACAAACTGATCAGGCTGATGTAGAGAGCGTTCGCGGGATTCTCCAATTGTTCGATCGTTTCCCGTTTCAAGTTCGGATGGTCTTGAAAGTACCAGAGAAGGATATGAGTATCCAAGAGTAAACCGCTCATTCCATATATTCCTTCATTTCCTCTAGTGGCTCGTCAAAGTCATCGGACATCCAGATTTTCCCTTTTAAAGCTCCTAATCCTCCTCGTTTGGTCACGGTTGATTCTTGATTCTCCTGACCGTAACGACTGACTAAATATTCCGAATAATGGAGGACTTCCCTTTGCAAATCTTCGGGCAACTTATCTAGATTCGTTAAAAGGCGATCTTTTAAAATCATAATTTTCTGGTTATCTTGTAGGGCTAATGATAATTTTATCCGATCGAAATCCCGATCGAAGTTTCTTCCTGGATAGGCAAAATCAGAAGAAAGACAGCCTATCCCAAACGCTCAGGCTGAATTCCGTAAAAAGCCCACCAGGGGCAGGAAAACGGGAACCAGATCCGATCGGGCCACCGCCAAACTCGGAAACGATCGATCTCCGTAATTCACCCCCGCTTTCAACGGGAAAATCGGTTCCCCGAGGGAGATAAACACCCCCCCCGCGGCCTGCACGATCGCCCAAACCGCCGCCATATCCCACGCCTTCGGGATCGCTTCCACCCCGCCCAAAGCAGTCCCGTCCGCCACCAACAGCAGGTTATAACTCGCCACCCCGATCATCCGCACCTTACAGGGGAAGGGATTTTTCAGAATATCCGTACTGCGCGCGCAGAGATTGAATAAATGGTTCTTACTGGGAAAATCATCGCTCGCGTGGATCGGTTCGCCGTCGCGGTAGGCCCCCGTCGGCCCGGTTAACCCCGTATCCCCGTACCAATAGCCGTGGTAGGACTGCCGCAGACAGGGAAGGTAGACGAAACCGAAAACCGGCGTTCCTTGATACAGTAAACCGAGAGAAATGCCCCAGATCGGCACGCCGCGGGTAAAATTGGTCGTCCCGTCGATCGGATCGACCACCCAACACCAATCGTTCTCGGGAAATACATGGGTTGTCTCTTCTGTCAATACCCCGTGATCGGGAAATTCCGCCAGAATCAGCGTTCTGAGTTCTTTATCCGCCCGTCGATCGGCCTCGGTCACGAGGGTTCCGTCCGATTTATTCGTGGCTTGCAGTTTGCCGAAATCCTCGCGCGCCCGATCGCCCACCGTCGCGGTCGCCCGTTGGCAGAACTCTAAAACCCGTTCCCAAAATGTTTCCATAGCGCTCCGTGCATCTTCCAGTAAAATATTAAGTTATTCTGTAAATTTAGGTGAACGAGATTGAGCGAAGAATCGGCACGGGAGTTAAAATTAGCCACCCGGATCGAGGCGATCCTCTATCTCAAGGGTCAGCCCCTGAGCTTGACGGAGATCGGGGAACTGACGGCCAGCGATCGATCCGCCGTCGAGGATGCCCTGATCGAGTTAATGTCCGATTACGCGCACCGCGATAGCGCGCTGGAGGTGATCGAGACCCCGATCGGCTATAGCCTACAATTGCGATCGGCCTACCAGAACCTGATCGAAGATTTAATCCCGGCCGAATTGGGAACGGGAACCCTGAGAACGCTCGCGGCGATCGCCCTGAAAAGCCCGCTCCTGCAAACCGATCTGATCGCGCTCCGGGGAAGTACCGCCTACCAACACGTTCAAGAATTAGTCGATCGGGGATTCGTCCGCAAGCGCCGTCAGACCGAGGGACGTTCCTATTGGCTGGAAGTAACCGACCAATTCCATCAATATTTCGAGGTCGATAAATTGGTCGATCTTGGATTTCCCAAACCGGATGATAGCGATTGAAAAAGATCGGGGTATAGTAAGGGTAGGTAGATAGGGTTAACCGCGCCTAACTTACGGGATATCTTCCCGGCCGTACCGACTCGATCGACAAGCGCGTGAGCTAACCTAGAGGTAATGTCCACAAACAACGTGGGAGTTGTAATGATCTATCATAATTTCGATGCTTTCCCGTGGGAGACTGAAGAGCGAGACGAGAACGGTCTACTACAGTACCTCCAGCAACAGAACCCGGAAACGCTGGAAAGAATCGCCCGCTCCGTGAGTCCCGAGATCAAGGAAATCATCTCCCACAACGTCAAAGGATTGGTCGGAATGTTGCCCTCGGAAGATTTCGCCATCCAGATCACGACCGATCGAGAAAATCTAGCCAATCTCCTCGCGTCGGCGATGATGACGGGTTATTTTCTCAGTCAGGTGGAAAAACGCCACAGCCTGGAATCCACCCTATTAGGAACGGACTCGATTAAATTTTCCCCGAAACCGCCGATCGATTGATCGCGAGGGTGCTAGAGACACGTCTCCCGTGTCTCTAAACGTTTTAACCGCCCTTGGCGAAACTGGCCATGACGAGAATCGAGAGTAAAATCCCCGGCGCGAGTAGTCCGGCGAGGAGTCCGAATTCGGTAAGTGTCATAGTACAACGGGGGAGAGACAGCGATTATTTTCTACCCTAACTTTCTCCCCCGGTCGATCGAGAGAATTTTAACGAAGTTTTAAGAGGTTCCGCCCCGTGGCGATCGTTATTTCGTCAAGATCGTGACATGATTTATTTTTGCCAGCAAATTAGCGAAAAATATGAGGATAGAGAGAAATTTGGAGTTTTCTTGTACTTTACATATAAAAAGCATAGCCAATCTGAGGCTTCGGATCTTCTTGACGGTCTAAATACTTCATTACTTGACCGACATTTCGAGAACAACTTATCGTGATCGGATATTTCCCGTCAAATTGCGTGTTATTCCAGTTCATCTTGGTTAAAGCGAGAATTTCCTGACAAATTGTAGTCGGCGATTCATCGGATTCAACAATTCTAATTTCAAGAGGCTGAGGAATATATAAACCCGTGTAAGTTTGGTAGTGTTTGACCGACCCTCTAGTATATAAAAGATGATTCTCTTTATCTAATTCTATATGAGTTCCACGGTAGGGAGGATATTCTCCTTTTCTAAAAAGATTAAGGTTTGTATCTAAGATGGTAATAAAGTCAACCGTCTTGATCCTAGCCTCTTTAGCCGCTTGTTTCAATCCTTCAATTTCTTCAGGATTATATTTTGAGGTTTTGTGAATGACTAACCTTCCCGGTGAATGGGACATTGCTACCTCGTATTCATATAATGCCTGCTTTAGAAGATCGAAAGCTTGTTCGGCTTTTAAGTGAGGCTGTCTATCATTTTTATCGATATCAACTGGATTTCCTCTCAAGATTACACTATTACCAAGTTCGTCAAATAATTGAGCTAAACTTGTATTAAGAATTTTTCGATCTCGGCTTCGATAAAAACTAATTCCTATAAAACAAGAAGAAGGCTTATTTTCATTTTTGATGAGCTTCCAAGGAATGGCACTTGGACTAGATTTATAGTATATTGCCGTACACATATTCCACGCTTTTGTCGCATCATCATGTTGGTCTTTGGTATTACTTTCTAATGTAATTTCTTTAATAATTTGAAGTGGCTTATTTAAGTGCATAGATTTCGCCTTCAATAATCTCCTGAAATTAATTTCTACTAAATCTTCTGGTCGATCGTCTTCGAGCCTTTCTTCTGCCGTTGCAATTTTCTCTTGTACAAGCATCTTGTATAAATCACTCGAAATAATACAGGCGATAACATCCACCTGCCTATTTTGAGCTAGAAATTTTATCTGGTTATAGTAAAGGTCAACGGCTCGCTCCACTCTTGTATTCCAATCTTCTATCGCAATAATCTCTTTAACATCTGAATTGGATAAGTTACGACAGATTGTTTCTTCGGTAATTAATTTTGATTGAAATCCGGAATCTACATTAAATCCGCAAAAATCCATCCATAAACTTAATTTATCGTTTTTAGTTTTGGCTATAGAAGGAATATAAAAAGAACATTTTTCTATCCAAGCACTAAATTTCTCGATATTGGCAGAAGTCCCGATCCCTCCAATGAATATAGAATCTCTTCTAGGGAATTTTTGAGAATCATAAACATGATAATCTGTAATACCATATCTAGGACAGATATGATTACCTTGTGCGAATTCGAGCAATGGTTCTTCTAGCAGGCTTAATTTCATTGTAGTTCCAAAGATAACTGTTGATGCTGTTGCTGGGTATATTCTTGCTTTTTTGAACTTCTCTTTTTAGTCCGTCGTTTTACTGTCATCTCTGCTTTTTGACTTGAA
This sequence comes from Pannus brasiliensis CCIBt3594, assembly GCF_036688125.1. Taxonomy (NCBI): domain Bacteria; kingdom Bacillati; phylum Cyanobacteriota; class Cyanophyceae; order Chroococcales; family Microcystaceae; genus Pannus; species Pannus brasiliensis. The sequence goes on from NZ_JBAFSM010000028.1 coordinate 13,922, forward strand.
TCGTCGTCAGTATTTAAGCTTTTGGGTATTTCTAGTTCTTCAACTTTTTTTGGAAGCCATTCCTGATCATTAAGATAGGGAGAATCTTGAAAAGAAACTACGTTTCCAAAAGATAAGAAATTTTTTCTATTTGAAAAAATTGATGTAGTTTCTTGTTCAAGATAACTGACAATAAATCGAAAATGGTTTCGTACAGCTCTATTTTTTTCATTCCGTTTAAGCCAACTAACATTATTTTCATGATAATACGAGCGTCGATAGCCATCACAGCTAAAAAACCAGTCTGGATTTATTAACAAATACCATTGATCGGCGAATCGCTTATATTCGGTTGAAAATGCAAGATGCTTGTAATGCAAAACCTCGTTTATTTTATTTGACTTCATTTTTCTCTCGCAAACAGTTCTAGTCCCTTCTCTCTCTCCCTGCCAAGTTATTTGCCGGAATTCTTGATCTTTTATAGGAGAAGGCGAGAAAATAAAAATTTTTTCTTGATTTTGCCAAGCTATCCCTTTTAGAAATAATTGTTGTTGTAAGCATCGCCCTAAGAGTGTTTTAAAAACTCTATCGTTGTCGGAACTATGGGAATAAAATTTTGGAGTTTCAATAACTTCAATACTTGATTTATCAATGATATTACTTAAAGGAATTTTGGGATCAAACAAATTATGAAAGGTAATAAGCTGACCGCTATGAGTAGTCCAATCACAAGAAAATTTCAATCCCTTACGTTCAAGTTCGGCACGAATTATATCTTTATCTTTCCATGAAATTTTCTGGTTTTGGTATTGACCTCGATCAATTGATAAATTAGCTTTGTATAAATTCACTGGAAAGTTTAACTCTACAAGATTCAAAAATACCTCTTCGGTTTTTATATCAGAGCGAGGATCGAATAAGTATTGATGATTGTTATCTCCAAAGTTTTTTTCTAAAATAGCTTGAATTTTTCGAGCCTCATCAATTTGTAATTCATCAATTCGCTTAAGAATATCTCTATAGTCTTGAATATCTTGTTTTTTATCAAATTCAAATTTTCCTCCGAGAATCTCTTGAAAGCCATTCCCCGAGTATGAATTTTGTTTTTCGGTAATAATATAGACAATCAATCTATCATATTTTTTATATAGTTCATTTTTGACAAATTCTTCTAGAGTGTGCTTGATTTTGGTAGAATCAGAAGTAGCAGTAATTTGGAATGCGACTTTAGCAACATCATCTCCTAGGTCGATTGCGGGATAGTTTTCTTTTATTTGGTTGAGATTTTTTAGGTTTTTATACCCATAAATTTCAGAAAAAATAGGTATTAAAACCGATTCAGAAACTCGATTAATGTCATATTTTTGAGTTGCATTAAGTCCTTTCACTTTCGTAACAAATAAGGACATTAACTCATTTATTCGATACTGGACATCCAAAAGCTTCATAGACTAAAAATAGCTTGAGGTGAAACTGGCAACGCTATTGACAGAATTATATTCTAACAGATTTTTCTCTTTTTGGGTATAATTGTTCTAGATCTTAACTCTTGATAACCGTCTATATCGATTAGACAACCGTAGCCTTTGGCTCAACCTGTACTGAATTTTGATTTCGGATTGGGTGGAGATGTTCCTGGATACGGAATCCTTTATTATCGATTCCGTTAATACCGAAGCTCTCTCCCTACTATATTATCGAAATCCACCCCGTTTCGTTAATAACGGAGACACCGATCGCCCGTCAGTCCGCCGCGTTCTCTTCCGCCAAACGTCCCGCCGTCCGCAAGATCTGCCCCGCGAGCATCGCCGCGCCGAAACCGTTATCGATATTCACCACGCCGATCCCTGTAGCACAAGAGTTTAACATTGTCAAGAGGGGGGCGATACCGCCGAAGCTGGTTCCGTAGCCGACGCTGGTGGGGACGGCGATCACCGGTCGATCGATCAGTCCGGCGACCACGCTCGGTAACGCGCCCTCCATCCCCGCGACGACGATAATCACGTCCGCCGAAGATAATAGGTGAAGGTGGCGCAAAAGCCGGTGAATTCCCGCCACTCCCACGTCCCAGAGACGCTGAACGGTAAAACCGCATAACGTCGCGGTGACGGCGGCTTCTTCGGCGACGGGAATATCGGCGGTTCCCGCGGTGAGGATGGAGATCGTGCCGGGAACCTCGATCGCTCGTCCCGGTGTGGCGATCGCGCAGATGCGGGCGATCGGATAGTACACTAGATCGTCCACCTGTTCTTGCAATTGTAGGGCGATCGGCGGTTCGATCCGCGTCGCCATCACCACATCGCTTTTCTGCCGCATAGCCGCCATGATCGCGACGATCTGTTCGGGGGTTTTCCCCGGCCCCCAGATCACCTCCGGAAAACCGGTTCTCAGTTGCCGGTGATGGTCGATCTTGGCGAAATCCTCGATCGGTTCAAAAGAGAGATGTTTGAGTTTATCCAGGGCGATATCGGGGTTGATTTCCCCTCTAGCGACGGATTCTAACAGCGATCGCAAAGCTTCGGGATGGGACATATCTTCGAGGGGTCAGGGGTCAGGAGTCAGGAGGCGGGAGGTGAGGGAGGGAAAAGGGGAAAGGGTAAAGGTGAAAAAATTAAGAAAGCTCTGTTCCCTTTTCGCGAGGCCGTTTTTCCCCGAAAAATTCCCCTCACCTCCCTCGTCTCCCTCACCTCCCCCTTCTCCTACTCTAGAAGCGATCGGACGCGATCGAGCGGCCAGTAAATTTTGAAAGCCCGGCCAACGAGGTGATCTTCGGGAAGGAAACCCCACGAGCGAGAATCAAAACTCTGCGAGCGATTGTCTCCCAACACGAAAAGATAGCCGGGGGGAACGACGACGGGGGGAAAATCGGCTTGACCCGGCATAGGGGTATAATCCTTTTCTAGAGGTCGATCGTTGAGATAAATTTTTCCTTGACGGAGCGACACCCTCTCGCCACCGAGCGCGATCACCCGTTTGATAAAGAACTCTCCCGCGTCGGGCGCGAGTTTTTTGAGCTTTTCGGGAGTGTGAAAAACGACAATATCCCCTCGTTGCGGGTAATATCCGGAAGATTCGCTGACGAATACCCGATCGCCGATCTTGAGCGTCGGAAACATCGACTCGCTAGGGATCTCGAACAGTTCCAGGTTTCGAGACAACCAATCGGGAAAGTAATTGCAGAGAGTGCCGAAACCGAAAGTCACGGCGACCATCAGCGCTAACAGCGATCGATAGGTGTTACGGTGGGGGTGAAATTCCCGGGGGAAACTATGGTACGCGTGATAGGTGGCGATCGAACCGATAGCGGGCGTTAAAAAAATCAGGGAGGCAAAAAAATCGTCTAAACGGAGGGAGATCATCGAGACGGCGAGGAATATCATGCCTACAATCACCCGATCGCCGTATAAATGTCCCAATCCAGGGAGGACGCGGGAGGCGAACACCGCGAACCAGGGATTTTTCCGCTTACGGGGGATTTTTTCGAGGTTCCGATCGCCGCGCGCGAGGTAAACCGCTCGGTGCGCGTGGAAAATATTGACGATATAGAGAACGATTATAGCGAGTAATGACCATAAACCGGCGATAATTTGTCCCCGAGGGCTAAAAATCGACCAGAGCGTGAAAATAATTAATGATAGTTGAGCGAGCGCCCAGATACTTCCCTGTATTCTTTTTCCCCCGTACCACTGACCGAGACCGGGAAAAAACATCGAGAGATTGACGGCTAACCACGGATCTTTGTCGATCGAGGTCGCTTCTTGTCGTCCGGAAAGGAGGGCGGAAGTGGACAATCGGTTCATAGAAACTAGAATAGTGAGGTATCGAGAAAAGAGGAGAAAAGGGGTTCGGAACGATGATAGATCTGGGAACGGGAGGGAAGCGGTCAATATGACAGAAAGTTCCAAGAATTTGTCAGAGATTTATGGAAACTTGATCGATCGGGTGGTAGCCTTGACTTTGGAGGGCAAGATCCGCTCTAAATCTCAAGTCTATCGTTTTTTAACCGAAGGGATCGAAGTCGGAACGGGGGAAATTTTCGAGCGTTGTCTGAGCGAGCGCGTGGAGACCAACCGAGCGAAAGCCGACGGGAATACGAAAGCGGGCCGGATTCTCCGGGCATTGGAAACGATCGAGACGGAATGGGAAAAATGGCAGAAAGAAAACCAACAGGCTACCGTTACCACGGGGGCGATCGATCGGTTAGCCAACGCGGACAGGGACGAGCGTTTACAAGTTCTCCTGTACCTGATCGATCCCAATCAACCGGAAGCGCTATCCGCCGACCAATTAAGTCAACTATCGAATAATTTACGCTCGATCGCCAGCGCGCGCTCTGACGCGGATCTGTTTCAACTGGTGACGGGAATTACCGTCGGTTTGAAAAGTTGGTCCCTACTCTCCGGCGATCTCACCGGTTGGATTTACGAGCGGGAGAGTTTGGGGTTCGCGAAGAATGAACGGGCGAATCCCTGGTCTTTGTGGGCGAGTAAGCTGGAATCTTCCTGGTTACAGCGAATTTTACAGGCTACCGCTGACGGGGAGTCTTTCGACGCGTTAACGAGCGAGCTTACCCTCACCGATTGGGTGGAAACCGCCGTCGTTTTCCCGTACTTGCAGAGGGGATTGATTCAATTTTTCGATCGACAGATCTATAGCGAGCAACTGGGAGCTAGATTGTCGATATCGACGTTTCTCACCTTCGCGGTTCTCTGGTCGCGCTTGGCGATGGGTTTCGATCGAGCGGCGGCCGATTCCCGCTATAGTCGGGGTTGTTTTCAGATCACCCTGCAAATTCTCCGCACCTTCGCGCGGCGCGATTATTTCCCTCTCTACGGGGGCATTTTCGCCTCGTTTTCGGGGACGTATTTTCGAGAGGCGATGGACTATCTCTCGATTCCCTTACTACCGGCGGAAGGCACGACGGAAAAGGCGCGAATCCTGACGTTATTGGGATATTCCAGCCGCGCGAGGGGAGATTACCGCCAGGCGATCGAATTCCACCGACAGGCTTTAGAGATCGCGCGGGAGGCGAACGATCGACCCTGCGAGGTAGCCAATCTCAACCATCTAGCGCGACTACAGGCACTCGGCAAAAATCACGCGGAAGCGATCGATTTAAGCCAGAGAGCCTTAATTCTCGGTCGTCAGTACGGCGATAGTCTCGGTCAGGCGAACGCGCTGGCGAATTTGGGCTATAGTGAGGTACAGCGAGCGAGTCAGTTGGAGCGACCCGATCCGGAACTGTACGAGCGCTCGATCGAGTATCTACAACAGGGGTTAAAATTAGCCGGGCGGTTACAGGACGGGCAGAGTCGATCGCTCTGTTGTAGTAGTCTGGGAATGGCTTACGTGATCCTCGAACAGCCGGAAAAAGCGATCGAGATTCTTCTAGAGGGCTTACAATCGGCGAAATATTACGGCGATCTCTATCTACAGGGTTTAATCCTCACCTATCTCGCCGAAGCCTACTATCAGGATCGACGTTTCACCGACGCGATCTATACCGGCGCGATGGGAATGTACTGGCTACACGAGATCGGCGCGATCGAGTGGCGACAGGCCGCCAGTTTATTAACCATTCTCAAGGGACAGCGCGGGGAGGAATTCGAGAAGGTACTCGAAACGGAGCGATCGGAAATCATTAAAGCGATCGGATCGAACGGATACGATACTCTTTGGCAAATTCTTGCGAAATATCAAGAAGAAAGGTAGGGGGCAGGAGGCAGGAGTCAGGAGGCAGGAGGCAGGAGGTGAGGGAGAGAAAAGGTGAAAGGGCCAATGGTGACAGGGTAAAGTGGACAGGGTAAAGGTGAAAGGGTTAAGAAAGCTCTTTTCCCTTTTCCCCTTCCCCTTTAAGGCGAAAAATCTCCCCATCTACCTACCCTCGTGAAAGAATCCCATCCCCTACTGATTAACCTTTCCGTGATCTTCTCGAAACCCACGGGAATTAGCACCTACATTCTCAATATCCTGCCCTATCTCAAAAATCTCGATCCGACCTTATTGACCGCGATCCCCCGTGCCGATTTTACCTGTTACCCGATTCCGGACGATATGGCGCCCGATCGAGGGGGGAAAGGCCATCTCAAGCGTTTACTCTGGACACAGTTTCAACTACCGCGGATTTACCGAGAATTAAACGCGAATCTCTTATTTTCTCCCTTACCCGAAGCGCCACTCGACGCGGGATGTCGTTTCGTTGTCATGGTTCACGATCTCATCCCCCTGCGTTTCCCGAGCGCCACGTCCCCGCTCACCTACTATTTTCGCTACCGAGTGCCGGGAATATTACAACGGGCGGAACATATTCTCTGTAATTCTCACGCCACCGCGAGAGATATTATCGAGGTTTTCAAGATTCCCGAAAGCAAGATCACCCCGATCCCGTTAGCTTACGATAAGGAGCATTTTCGACCGATCGAGGTTCCCGAGCCGGAAATTCCCTATTTTCTCTACCTCGGTCGTCCCAACGCTTACAAAAACCTAGACCGTCTCATCGAGGCTTTCGCGGATCTCGATCGCGGGAGCGATCATCATCTCTGGATCGCCGGGGCCTTCGATCGACGTTACACTCCCACCTTACAACGACGGGCGCGGGAACTGGGCGCGGGCGATCGGGTGAAGTTTCTCGATTACCTTTCCTACGCGGACTTGCCGCGGGTGTTCAATCAGGCGACCGCGTTGGTATTCCCGAGTCTCTGGGAAGGCTTCGGATTGCCCGTTTTAGAGGCGATGGCCTGCGGTACGCCGGTGATTACCTCAAATTTGTCGTCTTTGCCCGAAGTGGCGGGAGATGCGGCGATTTTGGTGAACCCCTACCGAACGGAAGAGATTACCGAAGCGATGCGGGTAATGGCCGGGGACGGAAAAACTCGATCGAGGTTACGCGATCGCGGGATCGAGCGAGCGAGCGCTTTCAGTTGGGAGAAAACGGCGCTCGCGACGGGGGAGATCTTGAATCGATATTTCTAAAACCGTCTCTTCAGTATATTGCCCGTCCGAGTGAGAATTGAAAGTAGAATTTAACTTAAAACTGACGATTTTAAGAATATTTTCCCAAAACTTCGATTTTTACACTTTTAAAAAGTATTTACTTCTTCTCTTTCCTTCTGACTCGGTGAATCCCGCCTTTCCCCCTTCCCCCTTCCCCTTCTCTCCCGCCCCTATCCCCGCTCTTGACGCTTAGAAAATCGGGATCAACCGGCACGCGGGTAAAGTTTTCCAAAGATTTTTATCGAACACGATGACGATCGCCAAAAATCTTTACATTTGTTTAGATTTCGCGATCGATCGAAAAATTTGTAGGCGAAATCCATGAAGAATCTCGCGAGAATCGTGTTTTGTATCAAAGAAAAAACTTTTCTGACAACGGTAATATCACGTAAACAGGCTTGTTGTTGTATTAATTTCTGTAAAAAGTTAAGATATCCTTTCGTCGAAAAACCGCGATCTGGTAAATAAATTTTATATTTTGTTTATTCGCTATCTCACGAACCGATTTTATAATGAAGGAAGAAAGAAAAGACAGAAGCCAAACCCAAACTAGCCATAGAAAAAAAATTAACTTTCCCCTTCCTGTCTAACATTCGCTAGGTTCCGCACGAAATACACCCTGGTTATGACTCGATCTGTCATCGAAGGAGTTCGCGCGCTTATTCCTAGAAAGCCGAACGCCGATGTAATTCTCGATTGTCCAGTCGCTTTTCAAATCGTGTTCGACTAAACCCTTCGAGAAGATCTCCCCCTTTACTATTACTATCCAGAGACGATCGCTTCACACTCCAGAAAGTCGATCGAGGGGAGAAATACGATAGTTAACCGTTCGGAAAAACTTGGAGACTTCAAGATAGAGGGTATTATGTCTCACTCACCCGATCCGTTCATCGCCAGCTTAACCCGAGAGTTAGATCGCTTACATCAAGACAAAGCGACGGGAGAGATGATTTTCCGTTGGCGGGACAATACCGTCACTCTTTATTTGTTGGCGGGACGATTGCAATATATCGTCGATCGATCCCATCGGATGCGTCGTTGGAAACGGGCGATTTTCCAGCATGGTCGCGATTGGGCGGTTCCGACACAGATTCTCAACACCCAGCCCTGGGAATACGATTTCCTCTATCAAGGTATCAAGAAAAGTACCTTACCTCTCGAACAGGCCAAAGCGGTGATCGGGAGTGTTGTCCGGGAATGTTTAACCGAATTAGCGCTCGGCGAAAATGTTGAATATCATTGGGAAGCGCGCGATCGGGCTAAATCCACCTTTTCCTATTTTCTCAGTTTATCCCTACCGGAAGTGCATCCCATCTTAACCGAAAGTACCGAGATCCATTACGAGTGGGAGAGAGAGCGTCTGGAGCGTGTCAGCCTCAGTTCCGCGCCCACGTTAACCGAAAAAGGTAAGGCGATTCCGAACCCCAACTTACAAAAATATCTCAACGGTCAATTCACGCTCTGGGATGTGGCCTTACAGTTAAAACAACCTGTTATCAAAGTCGCTAAATCCCTTCTACCCTGGCACGAAAAAGGACTGCTGGAATTTAAAAAGCTGGCCGATTTACCCTGTCCCGTGGAAGACATCGAGGAAGCCGCTCCAGCGTCCACCGTGACGGAGAGTTCCCAGTTCGAGAGCGCGAGCGTTCCCGCGACCGGAAATCAAACCGCGTCCGGAAAAGCGCGGTTCCTGATCGCCTGTATCGATGATAGTCCGATCGTTATTCATAACCTAAAAACGATACTCACTCCCGCGGGTTTCGAGGTATTAAGTATTCAGGAACCGATGGCCGGTTTCGGCCAGTTAATCGAGCGAAAACCCGATCTGATTCTGCTCGATCTGAATATGCCCAACGCCAACGGCTATAGTATTTGCAAATTTTTACGGGAAACCCCGGTATTCGGCCATACACCGATTATTATCCTCACCGCGCAGGATAGCTCGATCGATCGCACCCGCGCCAAATTAGCCGGGGCCAATGACTTTATCAGTAAACCCGCCGAGGCCGGAACCTTGATCCGGTTGATCGAAACCTATCTACCCCAGGCAGTCGGTGTCTTCGGACGTAGTTAATACGGGGTATCCCGTCCAACAGGAAAAGGACAATTTCACTCTTAGAAAAACCTCCGATCCGCGAATCTCCCGGACCGAAGCGAAATTTTCGGGATATTCCTTGACCCCTCCTTGAGTCGTTTCGTGATGAGAAAACAGCCATGATTGAAGATCGAGAGTTACGGGAAATCTATCAGGTTTCGGGGGCGGAACACGTCCAGAACCTAGAAGCCGGATTATTATCCCTAGAGAAAGATCCCAACAATATCGAGCTTCTGCAAAATCTACTCCGGGAAGCCCACAGCCTCAAAGGAGACTCGCGGGTGATCGGGGTGAAAAAAGTAGAAACCCTCGCCCACCGTTTAGAAGAAATTCTCGGACGGATTAAAAATAATCAACTGGCCTGGTCGAGATCGATCGGTCAAGCGATGTACGAAACCGTCGGCGCGTTGGGTAAATTAGTCCATGAAGCCGTCACCGACGAACCGAGTCACGTTGACGCGAACCAATTACTCAGTCGTCTGAGCGAGATTTTACCGGCGATGGAGACCGCGGCCGTCTCCCCCTCGATCGAGGAACGTTCCCGCGACGGCAACGGCAACGGGAAACCGAAAAACGGCCATCGTTCCCTATTCATCGAGGACGCGGATCTTCGCGATATCTACAAGATTTCCAGCGAGGAACATCTCACTAAACTGCAATCCGGGTTAATCGTTCTCGATCAGCACCCGGACGATCGAGCCTCCCTAGAGGAGCTATTAAGCGAATCCCAGAGTTTCGAGCTAGATTCGCGGATCGTCGGTCAGGAATACCTGGAAGCCCTGATCCATAAAGTCGAAACGGTACTGGAAGCGCTGAAAGCCTCGCGGGTGAAATATCCGGAAGTGTCCTCACCGCTCCATCAAGCGATCGACGCGATCGGCGACCTCGTGCGGGAAGCCCTAACCGGGGAACCCTCGGCGGTTAATTTACAGAAAACGCTAGACGATCTAGAGAAACTGACGAACCTCGTCCGGGGAAGCCATGAAACCGCCGACAAGAGTGAAAATCGGCCCGCGGGTTCCGACACTCCCGCGATCGGTTTGGGAGATATGGCGCGTCTGGACACGATCCGGGTTCCCATGCGCTATCTCGACGCGTTGATGACCCATACCGGTGAGTTAACGGTGACGAAAACCCGTCTGGCCCACACCGGCGCGAGGATTCAAGATCTGATCCGTACCTGGAACACTTGGAAAACCAAGAAAAAAGGCGATTCCGCGGGACGGGAAAAGGCTACCGAGGAAAAACTCGACAATATCATTCATTATCTTTACGGGAGCGTCGCGGAGAACAATACCCGTCTGGACTCGATTTCGAGAGAGTTGGACGAGAAGATCCGCACCCTGCGCCTCTTACCGCTCTCGACCATTTTTCTTCTCTTCCCCCGTCTGGTTAGAGATCTCGCGCGGGACGAGGGTAAAGAGATCGATTTTGTCATGGATGGCGGGAATATCACCGTAGATAAACAGATTCTGGAGGAAATGAAAGATCCTCTCCTGCACCTGTTACGGAACGCGGTGGATCACGCGATCGAAGACCCGCGCGATCGGGCAAAATTGGGGAAACCCCCCGTCGGTAAAGTTTGGTTAACGGCGACCAAGAGCGGTAGCAATATCGTGATCGAGGTGGGAGACGACGGTCGCGGTCTGGATATCGAGAAGATCAAACAGACGGCGATCAAACGGAAACTCTACCGGCCGGAGGAACTGGCCGCGATGGGGACGAACCAACTGCGATCGCTCATCTTCCTGCCCGGTTTCTCCACCCGCGGCTTCATTACCGAGATCTCCGGTCGGGGGGTCGGTCTGGACATCGTGCGGACGAACGTGGAACGACTGAAAGGGAATATTCAGATCGAATCCAATCCCGATCGGGGCTGTGTTTTCCGGATTCAACTACGGAGTACGGTCGCCACGCTGATCGTCCTGCTGTTCGAGGTGCGGGGGTTACTCCACGCGATCCCGTTGGAATCGATCGAGAAAAACCTGCTCATCCGTCCCGCGGACATCTATTCCCTAGAGGGACAGCCGACCATCAGCGTCGAGGGTAAGCCGGTTCCGCTGGTGAAAATGGCGGATATCCTCGAACTGCCCGCCCCGGTGCAAGCCGGTCAGAAACAACGGCAGAAACAGGAACAGAGCTTTATTCCCGCGATCTTGCTGAACGTGGACGGGCAAACCCTCGCCTTCGAGGTCGATCGCCTGCAAGAAGTCCTGGAAGTGGTCATCAAGCCCCAGAGTAAGTTACTCAAACGGGTGCGGAATGTTATGGGCGCGACCATTCTCGGAACCGGCGACGTGTGCATGATCCTCAACCCGGTCGATCTGATGCGATCGGTGCGGAAACTCCAGCAGGCCGTGACCGAGGTAGACGGCGACGCGCTGGATGCGGAACCCGTCTCGCAACAGAAACCGGTGATCCTCCTCGTGGAAGACTCGATCGCCGTCCGTACCCAGGAAAAACGCATCCTCGAAAAAGCCGGGTACGAGGTGGTGATCGCGGTCGATGGCGTGGACGGCTACAGCAAACTGCGATCGGGCCGCACCTTCGACGCGATCGTGTCCGACGTGGAAATGCCCAACATGAACGGCTTGAGCTTTACCTCCAAGGTGCGCGAACATCCCGAATACCGGGAGTTACCGATCGTCCTCGTCACCTCGCTGGCATCGGAGGCCGATAAACGCAAAGGCGCGCAAGCCGGGGCCAACGCCTACATCGTCAAGGATCAGTTCAACCAGGAAATGCTGATCGAAACGCTCGATCGACTGGTGTAGCTTTCGCTTTCTTCCCCTCCCTTTCTGTCCCGTTTCCCCCAACAAGTTTTTCCTTTTCCTGCAATTTTTAAGGAGTTACCATCATGTCTATTCTCGACAGCAACAAATTACAAGCCCGTATCCTCAAAGGCTATGCCGTTCCCCTGGGCATTTTAACCCTCTTCGCCGTGACGATCGGTGTCGTTCTCAAAATCGATAGCGACGCGGCCAACGATCTGGCCCGTGCCAACCGCGTGATCGATAATGTTCGAGAAACCGTGATGGGCGCGTCCCGGATGGTGCGATCGGTGCGGGGTGCCGCCCTATTTCCGAAAAATGATGTTTATCCCGCATCTTATGCCACGGGCGTAGAGCAGATCGATGATGCCACCAGCGCGATGGGAGACCAGATCCACGACCCGCAACAGAAAATCTCTTGGGAAAAATTATTGAAAGAGATCGACGCTCGGAAAACGGCCGGCGATCAGGCGATGCAATTGATTAAAGCTGGTCAGGTAGGGAAAGCGATGCCCCTCATCGCCGAGTTAGATATGACATCGCTCGATAAAGTCAAAGACGCGATGCTCAAACGCCAGGAAGAGATTCTCGTCGAAAAAGAACGAGTGCAAACCATGATCACCACGATCGCTATCGCGATCACTCTTTTGGGTTTATTCGGGGGCGGTGTGGTCTCCGTGATTCTCGGCAATATGATCGCGAGCAAGATCACCGACGACGTGAAAAAAGCGGTCGTGGAAATCACCTCCTCGGCCTCGGAAATCGCCGCCACGATGGAAGAACAGGAACGCACCGCGAACTTACAGGCCGCTTCGGTTAGTGAAACCACCACCACGATGGACGAGTTGGGCGCGTCTTCCCGTCAATCGGAAGAACAGGCTGAATCCGCCGCTCAAGCCGCTCAGGAAGTTCTCCAGTTGGCCGATAACGGAAATCAATCCGTAGAGGAAACCGTGGCCACGATGATCGACCTGAAAAACAAAGTCGCGGCGATCGCCGATCAGATCGTCCGTCTCTCGGAACAAACCAACCAGATCGGCAATATTTCTTCCGTGGTTAGCGATCTGTCCCAACAAACCAATATGTTAGCCCTCAACGCCTCGGTAGAAGCCGTTCGAGCGGGCGAACACGGCAAAGGATTCGCGGTCGTCGCCGAAGAAATCCGCAAACTCGCCGATCAGAGCCGTCAATCCGCCGTTAACATCGGTACACTCGTTTCCGACATTCAAAACGCCATCAATACCACGGTTATGGTGACGGATGAAGGGACGAAAACGGTTAACGCCGGGTTATCGGTCACGGAACGTACCGCCAACGCGTTCTCGGGTGTGTTGGAATCGATCAATAACGTGGCGATGAACAACCAGCAGATCGTGTTGAATATCCGTCAACAGGGTAAAGCGGTTCAACAGGTTCTGCAAGCGATGGACAGCATCAACCAAGGCGCGCAACAAACCGCCGCCAGCTTAACCCAAGTGAAAGCCGGAACTAGCCAGTTATCCCACACCGCGAAAAACCTCGAAGCGATCGTCTAAAGCAACGGGTAGGAACCATTTCTCGATCGTTCCTACCCTCCTGTTTTTCGGTGGATTACGCTTCGTTTTTCGGTAGATTTGGTGGATTACACTTCGCTAATCCACCCTACGGTCTCCCTCCTCCTGCCTCCTGCCTCCTGTAAAGCTATGACTATCCGAGTCCTATTAGTAGAAGATTCCCCGGTCGCCACCACGATCCTCACCCGGATGATCTCGTCGGCGGAAGATATGAAGGTGGTCGGGACGGCGCGCACCGGCGTGGACGCGTTGGAAATGATACCGAAAGTCAAACCGGACGTGATCTGTACCGATCTCCTGATGCCGAAGATGAACGGGCTGGAGTTGACCCAAAATATCATGGAACGCAGTCCGAAACCGATTTTAGTCGTGAGCGCCTGCGTGCAGGACGAGGATAAAAATAACGTCTTTCAACTGTTAGACGCGGGCGCGGTGGATGTTTTTCCCAAACCCCGAAGCGGACAGATCGAGGAATACGAACAGTTAACCGAAAAACTATTAACTAAAATCCGGGTGTTAGCGGGGGTTAAGGTTTTTACCAAACGCAATAAAGGCGCGACCTTGGCGATTAAAACTCAATCCACCCCGGTCAAAGTAACCCCCACCGCGAAAACCGGTCCCCTACCGCATTCGATAAGAGTGGTGGCGATCGGTGCTTCCACCGGCGGACCCCAAGCTTTTCAGGAAATCCTGCACCATCTCCCGGCCGATTTTCCCCTACCGATTCTCTGTGTGCAACACATTAGTAAAGGGTTTTTAAACGGTTTTCTCGATTGGCTGAGACAAACTTGCCGACCGCGCATCGAGATCGCCAAAACCGGAGACAGTCCGGAAAGAGGAACGATTTATTTTCCCCCGGAACGACAACACTTACAAATCGACGCGCAGGGTCGTTTCTATTGCGTGGACGGCCCTCTCGTAGACGGTCATTGTCCTTCCGCTACCGTCCTATTTCAAAGTGTCGCCGGGTACTATCGATCGACCGTATTGGGGATTCTCCTTTCGGGAATGGGTAGAGACGGGGCGGCCGGCCTTTTAACGATTAAACAGAAAGGCGGTTACACGATCGCCCAAAACGAGGAAAGTTCGGTCGTTTTCGGAATGCCCCAGGAAGCGATCCGATTAGGAGCGACCAAAGCGATTCTATCCTTGTCGGAAATCGGCCCGAAACTTTTAGAGATTATGTCATAAGTTATGTAATAGAACCATGCCATAAAACCTTTTACGGATAAGTATTTGGGAGTGAAAAGCGATGATTAATGAAACCATTTCACAGAGTTTACGGGAAGATTTCGTCGAAATAATCGCCCGACAAACAGGAATCGAAATTCGGGCGCAAAACTACGGCTCGATGGGCGATAATATTTTCACCCGCATTAAAGCTTTAAAGTTAGCTTCCCCGCAAGCTTACTATAATTTACTCGCGAATACCACTCCCGAAAGTGAAGAGGAATGGCAAAAATTTGTCTGTTTGATCACCAACCGAGAAAGTTATTTCTTTCGGGATAAAGGTCAATTTTCCCTACTCCAAAACACTCTATTGCCGGAACTGATCCGCCGTAACCAGAGAACGAGATCGCTCCGGATCTGTAGCGCGGGCTGTTCTACCGGACAGGAACCTTACTCGATCGCCATTTTATTAAAAGAATTAATTCCCGATCTAGTCAATTGGCATCTCACCATATTAGGCATCGATATTAACCGGGAATCTTTAGATCACGGCAGAAAAGGCTGTTATAATACTTGGTCTTTCCGGCAAGTGGAAGATGATATTAAAGCTCGGTATTTTAAAAACGCGGCGGGTTACTATCAACTCGGCGAGGAGATTCGCCCGTTGGTTCGATTTCAACAGGTGAATTTAACCCGCGATCCGTTTCCCCGGTTGAATTCCGATTTACGGGATATGGATTTAATCATCTGTCGTAACGTTTTTATCTATTTTACCGATAAAGCGATCGCCGAGGTAGTGGAAAAGTTCTTTAATACCCTCAAACCGAACGGATATCTGCTCACCGGCCACGCGGAACTCGCCAACCACCACGTTAAAGCCTTTCAAGCGAAACTCTTTCCCGAATCGATCGTTTATCAACGTCGCGGGGGTGAATATAGCCATCTGAGTAATCAACCGGTTGCCAGTCGATCTTTTAAACCCGAACCTCCCCCGCTAGAAGTTTCGCCGGTCTTTTCCGCGCCGAGTGTAAACACTCCGATAAGCGCGACAGTAGTAACACCGCTCCCACTTCCCACACCCCCGAAAACCACTCCCATTCACCCCCCGAAAGCGAATCCCGCTCCCGTCACTCCCGCGGGAAAAACTTCCGAGCAAAACGATCTCCTCGCGGAAGTAGAAAAGTTATTTAAAACGAAATCGTACCATTTAGCGAAAACGAAATTAGAGCAAATCCTCAAACGATCGCCCGATCATTTTCGATCGAATTACCTCATGGCCGAATTACAGGCGAATCTCGGCAACTACGATCAAGCTCGGCAATGGTGTCGATCGGCGATGAAATTAAATAACTTTTCCTGCGATCCTCACTATCTTATCGCTCACATCGAGGAAGAACAGAATAATTTCGAGGAAGCGAAAAAAGCCTTAAAAACCGTGATCTATCTAGAACCGGACGGGGTAGCCGCCTACGTGAATCTAGCCACCTTATACCAACGGGAAGGAGACTTTCAGCGAGCGAGTAAAATGCAACAATCCGCCTTAAAAATTCTCCAACGCCTACCGAAAGAAAACAAAATCGCCGAGCTAGATAATGTCTCCGTGGAAGCCTTAATTCTAGAACTAGAAAACTCTCTTTGATTCTCGCTGTAGAGTTTTTCTACGCCCGTATTTCCCCAGTATTACCGAGGACGATTATCATGAACTACTACCTTACCTTTACCCACAATAACCTTCACTACGGGGTTCCCGCTACCGCCGTTCAAGAGGTCTTTTTACTCCCGGAGATCACCCCGATTCCCGAGGCTCCCGCGGATATTATCGGGACGATCAATGTTCGGGGAAAAATCGTTCCGATCATGGATCTCAATTTACGCTTCGGTTATACCGCCGTTAATTATTCATTAAATAACAGTATAATCGTTCTCAATTGGCAGGAAATCACGATCGGCATCGTTACCGATCGAGTCCAAACGGTGAAATCGATCGATAGTGAAGTGATCACTCCCGAACTCTCTCACGATCATCCGTTATTAGATTTCAAACAGGAAAAATTTATCGGCGGTTTTCTGCAAGAAGACGATCGGGTTTTATTACTGCTCGATCTCGAATCCCTCCTCCGGTACGTGGACGCGCAAGAACTGAATTTAGATCTCGATCTGGATACACTTATTCTAGACGATTTGGAAATTCCGGCGGAGAGCGATCGCCCGAAACCCGAAACCCCGGAATCACCCAAATCGCCGATCTTCTTCCCCTCCGCCACTCCCTACGAACGGAAAGTTCTCCAAAAACGCGCGGAAAGTTTACGTCAGGAACTCAAACTAAAAGATATAACGGGATTAAAACCCGTCGCCGTTTTCTCGCTCAATCAGGAATTTTTCGGCATCGATCTATCCTTAATTCAGGAGTTTATTACCTTCGATCGAGTGACGATCGTTCCCTGTAGTCCCCCGTTCATCATCGGTAATATTAACCTCCGGGGGGAAATCGTTACCCTGATCGATATCCGGAGTTTATTTAACCTCCCTCGATCGATCCACGCGAAAAACACCAAAGCGGTAATCGTCAACGTCGAGGGAATCACCGCGGGACTCTTAATCGACACCATTCAAGACATTTTCATGCTCGATCCCAAGACAATCATGGACGCGTCCGCGCTAGAAAGCGACATCGATCGAAGCTATCTACAGGGAGTTATCCCCTATCAGGAAAAAATGCTAGGACTCGTCAACCTAACCGAAATTATTCTCGGAGGCAGTTTACTGGTAGACGAAGCCGTTTAAAAATTCGCTCTCTCTCCGAAAATAAAAACCGTAGGGGCGCGAGCCTCGCGCCCCTACCCCCTAACTCCTAACTCCTGCCTCATGGAGAGGGCGCGGGTTTTTCTTCCGTCGGGGGTTGAGTCATCGCCTGATTGACTCGCGCGATCTGATTTTGAAAATATTCCTCCCGATAACGGATCGCCCGCGCCAATTCCGAACCTTTTTGAAAAGCGTTCATCGCCTGCCGGTAATCTTTTCGATCGAGATAAATCTGCCCGATCTTATCGTAGGTCGTCATTAACCCGTAATAATTATAACCCAGTTCGTGAACCTTGATCGTTTCTTGATAGATCTGGAGCGCGTAATCGGTTTGCCCGTACTTTTGATAGAGTTCCGCCAATCTTCCTAACGCTTCTCCCGCGGTTCCGTACTGTTGTAGGGCGAAAGCGAGGGAATAAGCTTCTTGAAAGTTCTGACTCGCTTTATTGGGATCGTTGAGCGCTTGATAATCTAAACCGATGAGAATTTTCATCGGGGGAATCAATTGAGGCTGTTGATTCCGTAAATAATTTTCGGCGATTTCTTCTTTGATTCTGGCGGCATTCGCGGGCTGTAGGGATTCGTGATAGATTTCCGCTAGTTTCTGGAGATAAATCCCCTCCTGTAAAGAATCGTTCCGACTTCGGGCGATGACTAACAGTTCCTCGTAAACGGGGGCGGCTCTTTGATAGTCGAAACGTTTCAAATGTAATTCCCCGAGTTTGCTTAAATTCGCCTCGATCGCCACCGGATCGTTCGCCTTTCTAGCGTCGGCGAGAATCCGATCGTAAATCGTTACGGCGCTATCGATCGCCCGGATCTGTTCGTAAGCGATTCCCAACTCCGCCCGTAATTCGGGGGTCATTTTTTTCCCCGTCTCCGCGTTTTGTTGAATGTTTTTCAAGCGTTGATTGATATATTTAACCTCGTCGGTACGATCGCGTTCCCACGCCGCTAACCCCACTCTTCCCAGCCCTTTTACCTCTTCCACGTCCCCTAGCGCTCGTCGCTGTTTAATTTCCTCGTACCAGATAGGGAAAGCTTCTTGGTAAAGTCCCGCGTCGTATTTCGCCCGCGCTTCCGCGTCGAGTTTATCGAGAGATTCGGTTAGTTTCTGCCGTTCCTCCGGGGTGAGAGGCCGATTCAGGGGTACGATCGGATTCTGTACCGGCGTTTCTAACGGGTTCGGTGGGGTGGGGGTTTGCGCGAGGACGGGGAAAGAAAAGAAAATCGGCGCGAGCAGTAAAATCGGGTAAAAACGTTTCATATAGGAACGAGAACTTTACAATCTAAAAAGGAAACTATTTCGAGGGGAAATTTCGTGTTCGATCGATTCTATAACAGACTGACGGCGGGAAAAATTCGGTTCCCGATTCTCCGGGGCTTCCTCCTCTCCATCCTAGCCCTCGTCCTCGTCGCCTGCGGGACATCCCCCAGAGTGATGGCACAGGATCGGATGTTTCTGCCCCTGTCCGTCGAATTTCTCGGCGAGTACCGACTACCGAAAGAAGAGTTTCAAGGAACGAGCGTCGGGGGAATCTCCGCGATTACCCGCGATCGACAGACCGATCGATTCTACCTCCTCTCCGACGATCGATCGGAAAGAAACCCCGCGCGCTTCTACACCGCCCGTTTAGAACTTAATGGCACAAAACTCGAAAAAGTGTCGATCGAGGGCGTTACGACGCTAAAAAACGCCAATGGGGAGACGTATCCGAAGGGATCGATCGACCCGGAAGGCATCGCCCTCTCCCCCCGAAACACCTTCTTTATCTCTAGCGAGGGCGCGGTAAAACAGGGAATCGCCCCCTCGATCGCCGAATTCGATCGCTCCGGACAGGTAAAAACGCCCCTCGCCATTCCCACCCGTTTCCTCCCCGACGCGGAGAATCGCCGGGGAATCCGGGAAAATCTCGGTTTTGAAGCGTTAACGTTAGGAATCACTAGTACCCTCCCCGACGATCCGTTCCGTCTGTTTACCGCCAACGAGAGCGCGTTAGTGCAAGATAGTCCGACGGGAAAATCGATCGAAAATCGACGGGTTCGACTCCTCCACTACGTCATCGATCCGATCGGTTCCCCCGTCCTCGTCGCCGAACATTTATACCTTCTCGACGAGGCGCCGGACAGCGCGATCTATCACGGTTTAACGGAATTACTCGCCCTAGAGAGAGAGGGATATTTTCTCAGTTTAGAGAGAACTTTCGGACTCGAAGGATTCGGGGCGAAACTGTTCCAAGTCGTCAACGCCAGCGCCACCGATACCTCGAAAATCACCAGTTTATCGGGAGAGTTAGAAACCTTACAGGTACGACCGCTAGAAAAGAAGTTATTACTCGATCTCGGAACATTAGGCATCGATCTGGATAATCTCGAAGCGATGGCGATCGGTCCGCGCCTACCCTCGGGCGATCGATCGTTAATTCTCGTCAGCGATGATAATTTTCGGAAAGATCAAGTCACTCAATTTCTATTATTCCGTCTCAAGGAGAAATAAGGATTAGTTCACCACGGAGACTCTTGTATTTAATCTATGTCCAATTCTCGATCGATAAACCGGCAATTTGCCCGAAGTCAGCGCTGTTGCGAGTCAATAGAACCGCTTGATTAACCAGAGCGATCGACGCGATCTTTACATCCATCGTACCGAGTCGGGGGTATATTTGCCGGAGACGTTGGAATTCTCGCGCCGACCGTTCCTCAAAATCTAGAATCGGTATAGCGCAATAATTGGTCAATTGTCGCTTTAGTTGTTGATAAGCTTCAATCTGTTGTTGAATTGTCTTGGCTTGAGCTATATAGCTTAACCAACCGCGGGTCTGCTCCTCGTAACTAATAATACTGGTAACGACCGGCGTAGAACCAACCCTCGCCAATCTTTGCAGGAGACGTTGAGCGTTTACTCCCCCACGATCGAGAACGCTTAAATGATCGGTATCGAGAATATACATTTATTCATTAGCGAGTTCTAGAGCATCGGGACGGAGAGAATCGCGGTACTCGCGTCCTAACCGCATCGCCTCATCATAAGCGGGATTATCGGCGAAAGTTCCCGCGATTTTTTCCCACCAAGGTCTAGATGAATCGTTTTCGACTTTGTTTTTCAGTCGGGCAACTTCGGCTTCTAAATCGGCTACCCGTTCTTCTAACTGTTCTGACACGCGCGGTATCCTCCGTTAGCTTCTCTCTCGATTGTAGGCCATCGGATTCCAGTTCCCTATCTCGACGGAAAATTCTGATTTCCCGAAAACATCTAGGAACTGGTGGATCGATCGCTCTAACATTTCTAGAGAGAGAACCACACCGATCGATCGATCGCCCGATCGGGGAATGCTAGAACCGTAGGATCACCGACTTCCCCTCATGAAAAACTGGCTAGAAAATCACTGGGTAGCGCCCGCTTACGGTGGTGGCGCGCTCCTCGCGGTCACATTTTGCTTTTTCGCGGCGGCAACCAACACGATGGCCGGATGGTTATACGCCATTTGCGGCACCAGTATGGCATTATTAGGCGCGTCGGCGATCCTCCCTCCCCGATCGCTCCGTCCCTTGACCGCGCGCCGTTTACCGATCGAACCCGTCAGTGCGGGCGACGATCTCGCGGTCACGATCGAGATCGCTAACCCGACCGGCGAACCGAAAACCCTCTTAGAAGTCCGCGATATCCTGCCATTCGTCCTCGCACCCCCGAAAGCTCACCCGATCGAGAGTGTCCCCGCTCGCGATTCCTATCGGTGGACAAACTATATCCCGACAACTAAACGCGGCATCTATCGCTGGAATGAAATCCAATTACGGACGGCGACCCCGTTGGGGCTGTTTTGGTGTAGCCGTCGGCGCGAGGTTCCGGCGCGGGCGGTCGTCTACCCGCGGGTGTTACCCTTACAACAATGCCCGATCGTCGATTCCCTCGGCCAAGATCGGAATCCCTTACAGAGCGATCGCCACTATCGGAGAGCGACCGAAGGATTTACCCGCAATCTCCGACAGTATCGATACGGCGATCCCATCCGTCTGATCCACTGGAAAACGAGCGCCCGTCTGGGAGAATTTCAGGTGCGGGAGTTGGAGATCCTATCCGGGGGACAGGAGGTGATCGTCTGTCTGGACACCCTCTCGCGTTGGCCGTCCGCCACTTTCGAGCGCGCGATCGTCGCGGCCGCTTCCCTGTATTTCTACGCCAGTCGCCGTCAGTTCACCGCGAAACTGTGGACGGCCGGGACGGGAGTGATTCACGGCGAGCGATCGATCCTCGAAACCCTCGCCGCGGTAGAATCCGGGGAAACGGAAAGTAAGGAAACCCTCCCGGATATGCCGGTGATCTGGTTAACCGGAAATCCGGTCTCGATCGAGTCTCTACCCGCGGGCAGTCGCTGGCTATTTTTCCCCGACGGCGATTCCGACGATCGATCGCCCCTTTCGTCCCGCGAGTTTCTCGGTCTCACCATCGATCCCGAACGAACCCTACAACAACAGCTACAAGCCCCCCTCCGATAACCAGTATCGGCTATTAACTTTCCGCGAAAAAGTGACGATTTTTTTCACCGTCTTAAACCGACATTAGTAGCGTTATCACCGATGATTCCCGAAAATATCTTAGATTTCTGGTTCGGAAAGGTAGATTCTCCCGAATACGGCAAACCGCGGCGCGAATGGTTTCAAAAAGATCCCGTTTTCGACGATCGAATCCGATCGAACTTCCTCCCCCTCTACCGACAGGCGGCCACCGGCGCGCTGGATAGCTGGAAAAATGACCCGTTAAGCTGTTTAGCCCTGATTATCACCCTCGATCAGTTCTCGCGGAATCTCTTTCGGGGAAAACCGGAAGCTTTCGCCACCGACGAACTCGCCCTATCTCACGCGAAACACGCGGTCGAGAGGCGGTTCGATCGCTCTCTCCTCCCCGTCCAACGCTGGTTTATCTACCTTCCCTTCGAGCATAGCGAGAATATCGAGGAGCAACGACGGGGAATCGAACTATGGAAATCGCTCGCGGACGATCCCGATAGTGCCGAACCCATCGATTACGCCTACCGCCATCTCGCGGTGATCGATCGATTCGGCCGATTTCCCCACCGAAATTCTATCCTCGGACGGATGACCACTCCCGAAGAAGAAGAATTCCTCCAACAACCGGGATCGTCTTTTTAACCTACTTTTCCTCTTCCAGAATCCGCAGGAGTCGCGCTAGATATTCCTGTCGCCATTTCTCCCGTTCTTGAAACACCGTCTCGTCCGGTTGATAGGATTCGAGATCCTGCCTGGAAATAGTGCCGCGACTGTCTAACAAACGCTCGATCGAGTCCAGACGTTCCCGGACCACCGCCACCTCCCCGGCCAGCGCCATCAGGATCGCCAGCAGTCGATCGTTCTCCGCCGTACTTAAATAAACCGGACGTTTTCCCTTAGCTTTCCCGCTCATTTTCGTCTTTAATCGCCGCTATAGCTAACCACGTTCCCCGACTGCCCAATCCCTCGCGATTTCCCCGTTTGAGGACGTGTAGGTAACTGGGAATGAAAGTTTCCGTCACTCGATCGAAATTCGCCTCCCTCGCTTCGGTCGCGAGATCCAGATCCCGCATCGCGCTCCAGAAGGGTTCGTTATTATTCGCCGTCTGCCAATCGTACAGGAAAGCCGTGTACGCGTCCATGTGTCGGAATAACGGCGCCTCGACGTGAACCATCATCCCCCCCGGACTCAAGAGACGGTAACATTCTTTCAAAACATTACGGATAGCGAAAACGGGGATCTCGTGAAGGAGGATGTGACTGACGATTAAATCGAAAGAACCCGCGGGGAAACGGGTATTTTCCGCGTTATCCTGCACGAAATGAACGCGTTTGCCTAACGCTTCCGCTCTCGCGTGACCGTAGCGCAACATCGCGGCCGAGAGATCGAGCGCGTACACCTCCGCGTCCGGATAAGCCGAAACGTAGGGTAAGGTACTGTGACCGACCGCGCAACCGAGATCGAGGATTTTCGACGGCGTAAAATCGGGATAATTTGCTTTTAAATAACCGTGAATCGCCGTTTCTCCGAGATCGTCGTTCCATTCGCCCAACCATCCCCGACCGTACACGTAGGTTCCCCGATCGTACACCGCCGCGCCGCGAACGTCCTCGCTCTGTCCCCCGTAGCCGCCGGGCATACAATGGATATCGATCGCCGTGTGATAGAGGGGGATATGCAGATCGGGAGAGAGGGTTAAAGAGCCTAATTTCGGCGATTCCGAGGAAATTTTCGCGCTCAAGTCCGGCCACTGTCGATCGACACTCGACCCCACGGACTCCCATAACATCTCTTGCGCGGTACGTTTCACCGCGCTAAACCAATGATAATAGGGATTCCCTTCCATTAACGGACGGACTTCGTGGCGATCGCGCGGCGAGCGATTGTATTCTCCCTCGAAATCGGGTTTTATCTCCGTCTCGTAAATTCTCTTCAGGTGGGGACTCATGGTTCGATCGAGATAGGTCGCCAAACTCTGTACGAAATGCTGGCGCGCCAGTTCGTCGTGGGTCGTTTCCGGTAAAACCGAATGGTAAGCGGGTCGGGTCATAGGGCCTCTCAGGAGTCAGGAGTCAGGAGTCAGGAGTCAGGAGTCAGGAGGAGAAAGGAGAAGTAAAGAGCTTATCAAAATATAAAGCGTGTATTTTTCTCTAAATATTCCTAGAAACGTAAGCTTTAAGTTAAATCTGGCTTTAAACGCTCACTTTTCCGAAGGTCTAAACAAAGCGATCGAACCTAGGAAGAACTCCATTGTACTGGGAGAACCTCGGGAAAATCCCCGCCCGATCGACCCGAAACCGCCCTGTTATACTGGATTTAACAATTATTTACAAATTTCTATGTCTAATCTTCCAGAAACGGGAAATCCGACCTACACGACGATTTTAGAAGCGTTACACCATTTAATCGAGGTGGTCGCCCGTTTACGAGATCCCGAGGGTGGCTGTCCCTGGGATTTAGCCCAAACTCCGGAAACTTTAATTCCCTACGTAATCGAGGAAGCTTACGAGGTAGTGGCGGCGATAAAAAGCGGTAATCAAACCGAAATCACCGAAGAATTGGGAGATTTACTGTTACAGGTCGTCCTGCAAGCCCAGGTCGCCAGCGATCGGGGGAATTTTAGCCTGGAGGAAGTGGCGCGGGGGATCACCGAAAAGCTGATCCGTCGCCATCCCCACGTTTTCGGGGAGGTATCCGCGGACACCGCGGAACAGGTACACCGTAACTGGGAGAAAATTAAAGCCGAAGAAAAAAACGACCCGACGGTGAGCGGACAGTTACGCCGGTACGCGCGTACCCTGCCCCCGTTACTCGCGTCGATGAAAATCTCCAAAAAAGCGGCGAAAGTCGGTTTCGAGTGGGAGGATAGCGAGGGAGTGTGGGAGAAATTTCACGAGGAGTTAGGGGAGTTTACCGAGGCGCTTCGATCGAGCGATAAAGAACATCAACAGGCGGAATTAGGCGATTTACTGTTCACGATCGTCAATATCGCCCGATGGTACGATCTAGATCCCTCGATCGCCCTACAGGAAACCAACTTCCGCTTCATCCAACGCTTTTCCCTCGTCGAATCTTTCGCGGAAAAGCCCCTGAGTGACTATACACTAGAGGAATTAGAAGTTTTCTGGCGCCAGGCGAAAGCGAGATTACAGAAATCAAACCCGTTACCCGTAGAAGAATAATGCAAGAACGCGAGATCGATAAGAAAAATACTCTGGAAACCCCGAACTTTTGGAAGCCTATCCGAGAAAATATCCAAATTATCGCGATAGCTCTCGTTCTCGCCTTTCTCATCCGTACCTTCATCGCCGAGCCGCGCTATATTCCCTCGGATTCCATGTTACCCACGCTCGAACAGGGCGATCGATTGGTCGTGGAGAAAGTTTCCTACTATTTTCATCCCCCCGAGGCCGGAGATATCATCGTCTTCCAACCCCCCGAACAACTGCAAGAACAGGGGTACGAGAAGGATCAGGCTTTTATCAAACGGGTTATCGGCACACCGGGCGACGTCGTGGCCGTTAAAGACGGACGGGTGTATATTAACGATCGACCCCAACCGGAAGACTACATCCTCGAATCCCCCCGCTATACCCTCTTACCCGTGAAAGTGCCGCTCGATCGACTATTCGTGATGGGCGATAACCGCAATAATAGCAACGATTCCCACGTCTGGGGCTTTCTACCCCGGCAAAACGTCATCGGTCGCGCGATCTTCCGCTTTTTCCCCCTAAATCGCTTCGGAAAAGTCTAGGAGGAGGCAGGAGGCAGGAGTCAGGAGTTAGGAGTTAGGAAGAAATTAAGACTGTAATTCCATTTCCCTCACCTCCCTCATCTTCCCCATCTCCCTCATCCCCTCACGGATGAACGCTACCGTCCGGCATGATCGCTTCGGTGAAATTGACCGCGTTGAGACTGCTTCCCTGGAAAAGCGACCCGCGGAGATCGGCTCCCTGTAGCGACGCGTCGGCCAGATTCGCGCCGTCGAAACAGACTTCCAGTAGATAGGTTTGATGGATGAGAGCGTAGCCTAGATTCGTGTTGCGAAGGAGCGCGCCGGTGAGATTCGCCCCGCTCAGATTCGCGGAAGAGAGATCGATCCGGCCGCTCGCGTTCGCGTTCTGGATATTGAACTCGGAGAGGGTAATTAAACCGATATTCAACTGCCGGAACACCGCGCCGCTCAAGTTCGCTCCCCGCAGATCGACGCGTCGGAAATTCGCCCCCTGTAGATGGGCGTTTTTAAAACTGCTGTTGCGGAGATTGCTTCTACTTAAATCGGCTTTATAGAGATTACAGCCGCTCAGATCGGCTCCATTGAGATTGGTTTTCGCGAGATCGGCGCGTCGGAGATTCGCCCCGCTTAAATCCACGCCGCTGAGATTGGCTTTACCGAGATCGGCGCGACCGAGTTTCGCCCCGGTTAGATTCACGCCGACGAGATTGGCCCCGCTCAGATTCGCCCCCCGTAGGTCGGCATTCGTTAGATTCGCCTGTTTGAGATTGACGTTACTTAAATCCGCCCCGCTGAGATTCGCATCACTGAGATCTACCCAGCCGAGATCGGCGTGACTTAAATCCGCTCCCGTCAAATCGGCCCCGATCAATTTTGTCCCGATCAGGCGCGCGTAGACGAGATCGGCTCGGTTGAGGTTGGCGTAGCTCAAGTTCGTACCGCTGAGATTCGACCAATCGAGAGAGGTTCGGCTTAGATTTACCTGACTGAGATCGACTTGAATAATATCTTCTCGTTGTAGATTTAAACAGCTAAATTGTCTTTCTCCCTGAATGTAGCGCCATATCACTTCTTCCGCGGTCAGCGTTTCTCTGGGAAAAGGAGTTCTCGGAAGGGTATATCGCATGATCGAAAAGGCTACAGGATTTTTCGAGACTTCTACAGTCAATCTATCAAACGAAGAAGGCGATCGGTGTGTTCTCGATCATCCCTCCTGGGGATACTTGTCCCAGAGTGTAGTGATCTGGCGGAGACTTTGAAAGTTGCCGTTTCCGAGGATCAGGTGATCGAGGAGGGGGATGGCGAGATAGTCCGCGCCCTGGAGTAATTGTTCGGTGAGTAAAAGATCCTCGTTACTGGGTTCTAGATTTCCCGTCGGGTGATTGTGAGCGATTATTAGCCTTGTCGCTCCCTGTTTCACCACCTCTCGAAAAATCTCTCTAGGGTGAACTAGGGTTTCGGTGGCGGTTCCGATGGTGATCACTTTCGTGCCGATCAATTGATTCTTGACATCGAGCAGGAGGACGGCGAAACGCTCTTGACTTTGATACATGAGTTCGCTACTCAACGCGGAGGCCGCGGCATCGGGGCCGTCGATGAGCATTTTCTCGCTCGGTCGCAGTTGATAGGCTCGTTTTCCTAACTCGATCGCCGCGAGAATCGTCGTCGCTTTGGCCGGGCCGATCCCGTGAATGGCGATCAGTTCCCGCGGGCTGATCTCCCGGAGGATATCCAGGGGATCGCGTTTATATTTACTCAATTCGTTTAGAATATGCTGTCCCAACCCCACCGCGGAGAGTTTCCCCTTTCCCTGTCCGGTCGCGAGTAAAATCGCGAGTAATTCGGCGTTACTAAGGTTTTTCGCGCCGATACTGATCAATCGCTCGCGGGGGCGTTCATCGGCGGGTATATCGGCGATTCTCAGGCTATAGGTCATAATTTCGAGGATTCAGGAGTCAGGAGATGGGAGAGGTTAGGGAGATGGGGAAGGTGAGGGAAAAGCTCATAGCTAAAGACCTGTTGCCTATTGCCTATTGCCTCTTACCTCTGGTTCCCGAAAATACTGAACAGCTTAGTTATCTGTTATAGTCGATTTTTCGGCGATCGACCGCGATAGATTTCCCTCGCCGCTCTTGGTTTCCGGGAAAATACTTTTCTCGAACCGCGGGATTCCCGAAGGAATCCGGGCAATCTAGGAGTAGTCGCGTGTCTCCCTAACCCGAATTAGCCGATCGATATATCCCTTTGTTTTTCTTGTACCATGAGAGATTCCATTCACGTTTTGATGGAGAACTTGAGCCGGAGTATCGTCGGGAAGACCGAATCGATCCGGATCGTTCTCGTCGCCCTGCTGAGTGGGGGTCATGCCTTGCTCGAAGATGTCCCCGGCGTGGGAAAAACCCTGTTGGCCAAATCCCTCGCCCGATCGATCAACGGTCGTTTTCAACGGGTTCAATGCACTCCCGATCTACTGCCGAGCGACATTACCGGGACGACGATCTGGAACCCCGGCAGTCGCGAGTTCGAGTTCGTTCCCGGCCCCGCGTTCGCGAATATTCTCCTCGCCGACGAGATCAACCGGGCTACCCCGCGCACCCAATCGGCACTTCTGGAAGTGATGGAAGAAAAACAGATCACCATCGACGGGGAAGCGCGTCCGGTCCCGCAACCCTTTTTCGTGATCGCCACCCAGAACCCGATCGAGTATCAAGGGACTTTCCCGCTCCCGGAAGCGCAGATGGATCGCTTTACCGTCTCCCTCAGTTTGGGCTATCCCACCGAGGAAGAAGAGTTAAAAATGTTGCAGAGACAGCACTCTCACGCCGATGTTCTCGATTTGGAACCCTGTATCGGTCTCGATCAGGTGCGGGAATTACAAAAATTAGCGAACGCGGTGGAAGTGAAGCCGGTTTTACAACAATATATGCTCGATCTCGTCCGGGCGACCCGGAACCACGAGGATATCAGTCTCGGCATCAGTCCGCGGGGGAGTGTTGTCCTTCAGAGGGCCGTTCAAGCGTACGCGTTCCTCGACGGGCGCGACTACGCTATCCCCGACGACGTGAAAGCGATCGCTCCCTACGTGTTCTGTCACCGGATTATTCCCACCCACGGACGGCAGGCGAGGGCGATTATCGAGCGACTGCTCGAATCCGTGGTCGTCGAGGAAAAAATGTACGCGTGAAACGGTATCCCGACGCGCTCGCTCCGATCGAAAAGGGGCCGAACTCGGTTCGACCCCCCCACGATAGATTTTAGATAAATTCACGAGAAAGAGAATTTTCCCTTCTCCCTAGTCTTCTTTGGTGATATTGCCCGCCTTGATCCAGCCCTCGCGACCGTCGGATAAACGGACTCTCTGCCATTGACCGTCACCGCTCGTGCCGACGATCCGTACCGAGGTATTGTAGTCGAGACCACCGAGCCGGGCCGATTGGCTGGTGGGTTCCGATCGCAGGCTTAAACCGCTCTGCCACGTTACTCTCGCCTTGTACCCGCGGTCGGCGGTTTCCGGTTTCGCTGACCGTTTCGGGGCCGGCGCTTCGGTTCGGGGTTCGGGCCGCGGGGGTTTCGCCGAGGGGACGGCTTTCGGTTTCGGGGAGGGTGCTTCCGTTACCGCGGGTTTCGTTTCCGCCGCCTTCGGTTCCGCGACGGACGCGACCGCGGGACTCTCCGCGGGTTTAGGTTCCGCCGCGTTGGCGATCGCGGAACTCTCTACCGGTTTCGGGGAGGGCGCTTCCGTTACCGCCGGACTCTCCGCCGCCTTCGGTTCTTTGTCGGGAACGGTAGCGAGGAGATCGGATTTCGCGGGGGGATTCGTCTCGGTTTTCGCTTCCGTTTTCTCTTCCGTCTTTTTCTCTTCGGTGAAAACGGGTTTCGGGGGTTCGCTATTGAGCCGCGAGAAGAACATATAGGCGACGGCGGCGGCCCCCCCGACTAAAATGGATACTCCCAGAACGAAACCGACGAGAAATTGTAGTAAACCGGATAAGCGTTTCATACGTTTTGAATCTATTGCATAAAATTGACGTTTAGCGACTGAATCGAGCGTCGCGCGATGCCAATCGAGCTTTTCCCGCCTTCGCCCAATCCTGTAAAAACTGGATCTGTTCCTTGGCCGTCCGCGCTAGGGGAATAATCTGACTCGCGGCCATCAAAATGTCGTCGGTGGTGAAGTCTCGATTCTGACTGAACCCGATGTGCATCGCTTCCACGATCGTCTGTTCGATTTCCGCTCCCGAAAAATCGGGAGTCTCGTAAGCCAATCGCTTGAGGTCATAACTTTTCAAGTTGTGAGGACGCGCTCTCGATAAGTGGACGTTAAAAATCTCCTCGCGTTCCTCCCGATCGGGTAGACCGACAAAAAATATCTCGTCAAAACGTCCCTTGCGGAGAATTTCCGGGGGGAGGGCCTGAATATTGTTGGCGGTAGCGACCACGAAAACGGCGGATTTTTTCTCGGCCAACCAGGTGATGAAGGTACCGAAAACGCGGCTGGTGGTTCCCCCGTCGCCTTTCCCGTCGATCCCGGCGAAGGCTTTATCGATCTCGTCGATCCAGAGGACGCAGGGGGCGAGGGCTTCCGCGAGGGCGATCGCCTGTCGGGTTCGCGATTCCGATTCCCCCACCAATCCCCCGAATAATCGCCCCACGTCGAGACGGAGTAGGGGTAAATGCCAGTGGTGGGCGATCGCTTTGGCCGTGAGCGATTTTCCAGTTCCTTGAATGCCCACGAGTAATAATCCCCGCGGGTGGGGTAAACCGTAGGCGCGCGCGCGATCGCTAAAGGCCCCGCCGCGCCGGATCAGCCAATCTTTGAGATTATCCAGGCCGCCGATGTCGGATATCTGTTCCGTTGCGGGATAAAACTCCAGGATACGTGTCTGGCGGATCGATTGGCGTTTTTCCTCCAAAATTAACTCCACGTCTTCCGGCTCGATTTTGCCGTGACCGGCGAGACACCGGGTTAACACCCGGCGGATTCTCTCCAGGGATAATCCCCGGGCCGCCCGTCCCAATTCATCGAGGAGTTTCCCGTCGAGCGATTGTCCGGTGGAGGCGATCAAACGTTGGATCTCGGTTTGGATTTCCTCGCTCGCCGGCAGGGGGAAATCGACGACGGTGAGAACCTCGCTTAGATCGGCGGGGATGGAGAGATCGGGAGCGAGAATAATCAGGTTTTTCGGTTGGGATTTGAGGGCGCGGGCGAGATTACGAAGTTTGCGGGCGATCGAGATATCTTCGAGAAAGCGGTGGAAGTCCCGGAGGATAAAGATCGCCCCGACTTTGGCGGGGAGTTTTTCCACGAATTCCAACGCTTGTAGGGGGTTCCGCCGACCGACACTCTCGTTGTTAGGATTATCCTGATAGCCCTCGACGAAATCCCAGGTGTAGATCGATCGATTGCCGACCCGTCCGGCGATCTCGGCGATCGCTTTTTCTAAACGTTCTTCTTCTAGGGTGGGAATATAAATCAGGGGATAACAGGCGCGGAGCAGTAATTCAAACTCTTCACTAAAGCTCATAGAAATCTCGTCTTTCGCCATTCCCCTTTTCATTGTAGAGAGCCGCCGCGCTAATTTAAACCCCCGTCCCTCGGGAACGGCTTTCCCGCGGATCGATGGATTCGCGTCTCGCGAGTGATAGGGATCACCGATCGGTTGGGCATACTCGTCACAAGACCATCGATCGGGTTGTTTCTACCATGTATTCGAGACACCTACATTTTTGGCTCGCCCGTTATCGATCGCCATCGGGAAAAAACGGAACCGAAGGCTTCACGCTCCTCGAAATCCTGATCGTGACGGTCTTTATCGGTATTCTCGCCGCGCTCGCCTTTCCCGCCTACCAGCGCTGGATTGATAAAACGCGGTACGCCAACGCCCGAACCCAAATGAATTGTATGGCGAAAGATCTACAGATCTATAAGTTAGAAAGGGGATTTTTTCCCGCCGATACCTCCCGCAATATTCCGCCCGATGGCATTACTTGCTTTTATACCCAGAATAGCGGTCAGGTTCCGTTTAATTCTATGTACGACTACGAGAACTATTCGGCATCGGGGGGACGTTATATCCAGATCACTTTTTTAGGAAAAAACGGACAGAAAGAATATCCCTCGAATGCCACGCTGTACACCACGCCAGGGTTTTACGATCACGGGGAAGACGATCTCGTTTTCAGTTTAGGTATTAACTAAGCGGTTCTTAAATGGTTCGATTCGGGTTCGCGATACGGTTAATGAGCGTCGGGAATGTGTGGAGGATCGAACCCCGGAGACACGGAGAGTAACGACCGATCGAGCGATAGATAGGAGAGTCGGGTTAACTCACGATCGAGTGTCCAAAAACTCCCGTACCACTTTCAAATAGGTCGGCGCGTCCTCTAACATGGGAAAATGCGCGGTTTCGGGAATCTCCACGTATTGAATATTCTCGTTCAATTCCGCCGCCATCCGTCCCATCCGCGCGGGGATAATAATATCTTTCTCCCCGGAGATTAACAACGTCGGCACGCGAATCTCGGCGAATTTCCCCGGCATTACCTCCACGGCTTTTTTACTCACCGAAGTGTAAATCGTTCCCAGCGCGGCGGGGTAATCCGCGAGCAGAAAATCCTCTAAGAACGCCACCCGTTCCGATTTCGGGATCGATCGATGTAAAAACCTCGCCATGAACATTCGATCGGCGAAGGGAACACAGAGAAACCAACGATAACGGAACTGAACGACGTATTTCCCGAATTTATGAAAGGCGTTAAACGCGCGCTCGTCGTACTCGAAAATCCCGTTACAGGTCAGGATCGCTTTCTCCAATCGATCGGGATACATGGTGATAAAATAAGTCGCCACCGA
The DNA here is from genome assembly GCF_036688125.1 of Pannus brasiliensis CCIBt3594. Taxonomy (NCBI): domain Bacteria; kingdom Bacillati; phylum Cyanobacteriota; class Cyanophyceae; order Chroococcales; family Microcystaceae; genus Pannus; species Pannus brasiliensis. The sequence goes on from NZ_JBAFSM010000028.1 coordinate 46,384, forward strand.
AGCGCCCATCGAGTGACTATCGAGATAAATTTTCTCCAGTCCCAACGCGTCGAGAAACAACGCCAGATCGGTCGCGTAATCCTCCATCTCGTAAGTCAGTTCGGGTAAGGATTCCGGCAGTTTCGATCGACCGAATCCCCGCAGATCGTAGAGTAAACAATCGAAGCGATCGCTCAACGCTTCGGCGGTCGATCGCCAGTACCGCGCCGAGCCACCCCAACCGTGGATAAACACCATCACCGGCTTCTTTCCCGAGGATTCGGCCCCGCGAACCCACTCGTAATAATGGGGGACACCGCGGACGGCGATCGTGTTTCCTGTTACTTGAGTTTGCATTTTTCTGGACGGTTGGCGGTCAGTTCGATAGATTAGTAGGGGGGTTAAGATAGCGTAACGTCCCCTAAATCATTAGCGTAGCGTAATACGCCTAAAATCATGCCTCGTGGCGCGTTACGATAATCTTAAAAATATCGATCGGGCGCGCTCGATCGATTTTCCAATACCTAGCCATCCTCGTAAAGAGGTTTCTAAGCGTCGCGCGTCCCCGTCCGATATCCGTCCGATTCTCTTGAGGATTAAAGTCTGTTGAACCGTGTATATGCCTCGTTTAACGGCTGTCGGTACATTCAAACCCTCGCTTTCCCAATCTTCTAGCAAAAACTCTCCCTCTAGTAAATTATTGATGCGGCTGGTAAGAGGAACGATAAAAATATCCTGTGAACGGTGGGGAGAATTAACAACGATCGCGGGTCTGACTTTAGCGTTCGATAGGTCGGAAAAAGGATAGCGATCGAGAACGATATCAAGTTTCGAGTAACGGTTCGTAGATATCATCTTCCGGATTGTCCCAAATCTTGCCGAGCGCGGTTTCGCTGGCTTTCTGCCAGAAATTCGGGGTTGTTTCGTCCGGGATGAGGGTGACGAGAACTCTCGTACCCTCGGGAATAGGAACGGATTCGAGAAGTTCGATCCGGCCGTCTCTGACGATCGCCCAAACGGTGTTCAGCATGGTTAACCTAGATGGGTTGGATGGACACGGTAATTATATCCTCAACTCCCATCGACAGAAATCGCGCCAGAGTCCCGAAACTCTAGCGCGATGAACGGGGGTTAACTTTTTCTAGCCGGAAGTCTACAGAGTGGCTAGATGGATATCGATGACAGGTTCATCGACTTAGAACTCGAAGAGATCGACGCGCTCCTAGAAGCCGATATCCGCCAACAGAAATTAAATCGTCTCCAAAAATCCCGCCCCTAACCCCCCGAAAACCCGATCGCCCCGCGGTCCATATACCGAAGGGCGATCGAAGGAGAAAAGTAACTTTTTCGCATTAGGCCGATTCCTGATTCGGGAGCGAGGAGGGATGAATGAGTAGATCGGCGGTCGATCGCTTCTCCACCATCTCGCGGGTAACGAGACATCGTTTGACATCCTTCCGCGAGGGGAGTTCGTACATTACATCCAGCATCAACTCCTCGACGATACCCCGCAAAGCGCGCGCGCCGGTTTTGCGTCGGAAAGCTTCCTGGGCGATCGCCAGTACCGCGTCCGACTTGAACTCTAACTGCACGTTGTCCATCTTCAACAGCTTTTGATACTGTTTGACGAGAGCGTTACGCGGTTGGGTGAGAATGGCGATCAGCGCTTCCTCGTCGAGCGGATCGAGCGCCGCTAGAACGGGAATCCGTCCCACGAACTCGGGAATCATACCGAATTTCACCAGATCGTCCGGTTCTAAATGCTGTAGCAGTTCCGCGGAACGTTTATCTTTACTCGACCCGTTCTCGCCCGGTTTGACGAAACCCATCGATTTTTTGCCCATGCGTTGCTCGATGACTTTATCTAAACCGACGAACGCCCCACCACAGATAAACAGGATATTACTGGTATCGATCTGGATACAATCCTGATAGGGATGCTTGCGGCCGCCTTGGGGGGGAACATTGGCGATCGTTCCCTCCAGCATTTTTAGTAGAGCCTGTTGGACTCCCTCGCCGGACACATCGCGGGTGATCGAAGGATTCTCGCTCTTGCGGGCGATTTTATCGATCTCGTCGATGTAAATAATGCCCCGCTGGGCTTCCTCCACGTCCAGATCCGCCACTTGGAGGAGACGTAAGAGAATATTCTCCACGTCCTCGCCCACGTAGCCGGCCTCGGTTAACGTGGTCGCGTCGGCGACCGCGAAAGGCACATCGAGAATTTTCGCCAGCGTTTGCGCGAGAAGGGTTTTTCCAGAACCCGTCGGCCCGATCAACAGGATATTCGACTTCTGGAGTTCGATCCCGTCCTCGGAGCCGCCGAGTCCCGCTTTTTGCGATTGAATATCCTTCAGACGCTTGTAGTGGTTATAAACCGCCACCGATAGCACCTTTTTCGCCTCGTTCTGACCGATCACGTAATCGTCGAGGTATTTCTTGATCTCCCGCGGTTTCGGGATCTGATCCCAGGAACCCTTCGCCTTAGCCGATCGCCGTTTCGGGGAGCGTTCCTCCGCCGGGGCGAGCGGACTGGGGGCTTCCATCAGTTCCTCGTCCAAGATCTCGTTACACAGTTCCACGCACTCGTCGCAAATATAGACCCCCGGCCCGGCGATTAATTTTCGCACTTGCTCCTGGGATTTGCCACAAAATGAACATTTGAGGTGGGAGTCGTATTTAGACATAAGCCTTCTTGGGTCTTACTTGAGAGAGGTAACAGGAACGGAGGGATCGGGAAGCTCGGGACGGGAGATCACCCGATCGATTAACCCGTAGTCTCGCGCTTCTTCGGCGGACATGAAAAAGTCGCGTTCGGTATCGTTGGCGATGCGATCGTAGGGCTGACCGGTATGCTGGGCCAGCATGGTATTCAGTCTCTGCTTGATGTAAAGGATTTCCTTGGCTTGGATAGCGATATCGCTGGCCTGTCCCTGCGCTCCACCTAGAGGCTGGTGGATCATGATCCGGCTACTGGGTAAGGACATCCGTTTCCCGGCCGCCCCCCCGCAGAGGAGAAAAGCGCCCATACTAGCGGCGAGGCCGAAACAGATCGTCACCACGTCGGGGCGGATCTGTTGCATGGTATCGTAAATCGCCAGACCCGCGTACACGGAACCGCCGGGGGAGTTGATATACAGTTGAATATCTTTTTCGGGATCTTCCGCTTCTAAGTATAGGAGTTGGGCGACGATCGAATCGGCCACATTGTCATCGACCGGCGTTCCCAGAAAGACGATCCGCTCGCGCAACAGCCGCGAGTAAATATCGAACGCGCGTTCCCCCATGCCGGATTGTTCGATCACGACGGGCAAAACGTTCCGGACAGAGGGATAGTTCGCGACCGAGTGTAGGCTAGGACGACGATGGCTGGCGATCGGGTAGTCAGGAGATCTCGATTCGAGCATAAGATTTTACGGTTCCGCTATAACAATCGTATTCGTTTCGCTTGGATTTGGCGCGTTTACTTCCAAATGTTAAGAGCCTTCGTCTCTTCTGTCCATCATTATGACGTAACTTTCCGGGATTTGGCGCGATTGGTAGCCGTTGGTACAACCCCTGTAGGGAGTGGGGAGGTGGGGAGATGGGGAGATGGGGAGATGGGGGAGTTTTTCGGGGGAAAAGGGGAAAGGGAAAAGACTACTTTTAAACCCTTCACCTTTACCCTTTTCCCTTTCTTCGCCCTACACCCTCGTTTATTCCTCTTCCGCGGTGGCTTCGACCTCTACTACTTCCTCGCCGTCTTCCTCGTCGTCTTCCTCGGTTTTCAGCGTTCCTTTGGGGACTAGGGTGACGGTGGCTTTTTCCTCTAGCCAGGCGAGGGTTTTGTCGGTGAGAACTTCCTCGGTGACGATCGCCCGTAAGCGATCGAAGTCGATATCCCGTTCGGATACCTGTTCTAAGATCTTATCGGTTTTCTCCTTCACCGATCCCTCGTCGGCCTCGATGCCTTCCGCTTTCGCTAGTTCTTGAATGGCGAGGACGCGGGTGAGATTCTCGATCGCGTCGGGACGGGCGTTTTCCCGCATTTTCGGGATACTTTCCGAGTTGAACAACTGTCGGACATCGATGCCCATCTGTTGCATCTGCATATAGGTCTGGGTCAGCAGTTGACTCACCTCCCGATCGATCAGCGTCTCCGGTAACTCTACCCGAACCCGTTTTACCAGTTCGTCGATCAAGGCCCCGTTGATGCTGTCTTTGGTTTCTTTTTCGGCCTGTTCTCGGGCGCGTTTCTCTAGGGTTTCCCGCAGTTCGGCGATCGTCTCGTAATCGCTGACTTCCCCGGCGAAATCATCGTCGAGTTCGGGTAACTCCTTGACTTTCAATTCCTTCATCGTGATGGTGAAGATCACCGCTTTGCCCGCGATATCCTCTTTCGGGTAATCTTCCGGGAATTTTAACGGCAGTTCTTTCACTTCCTCCGGTTTCATGCCGACGATTCCCTCGACCATTCCCTCGATGAAACGTCCCGGTTCGAGATCGACCCGTAAATCCGTCCCGCGCACGTCCTCGATGTCTTCCCCGGTTTCCGCGTCGCGTCCCGCGTAATCGACGATCGCCACGTCTCCCATCTCGGCCCCGCGATCTTCCACGGGAACGAGGGTGGCTATCTGCTGTTGTTTCTCGCTAAGCCATTGCTCCACGGATTCGGGATCGTAAACCGTTTCTTCGGCGGTAACGGCGATATCCGAGTAATCTCCCAGCGTTACGGTGGGGGGAACCTCCACGGAAGCGGAGAAAGTGATCGCCTCGCCGGGCGCGTAGGACTCGACCAGATCCTCGAACTTGGAAAGTAGTTTCGGTTGGCCGAGGGATTCGATCGATTCCTGTTTCAGCGCCGACTTGAGTCCGTCTTCAATTAACTCTTCCAGTACCGCCGCCTTGACCGCTTTCGTCCCCAAACGTTGCAGGAGAACCTGACGGGGGATTTTTCCCTTGCGAAACCCCGGAACGCTCGCGGTACGGGCGAGTTTGCCGACAACTTTCTCGTAGGTACTTCGGGAGGTTTCGGCGGGAATCTCGATTTCCAAACCGATCTGACTGGCGGGAAGCTTTTCCTGGGTAACTTTCATCGATTTTTCCGGCTCTTACAACAATTTAACGATTACAATGAGGTGAACGGGGGAAACGCGGTGTCGATCCGTCGCGCCTATGCTATTCTAGGGGAATCGCTTCACTCGATCCCCGTGCTGTCACAATCTTTTTATTTTAGCGGGGAATGGGGTATATTGAGGGAACCCGATACCCGAAAGTTGACGGTAGCTGTCGTGCCGGGTCGGCTCGATCGGGACGAAAGAGGGCTTAAGAAAAAAAGTTTTGGGCGGAATAGAGATATTTGGTAGCGAGTAGAGGTTTTATGGATAAACCATTTCGAGCGGGAGGTCAAACGATTTGAAGCAAACAGCGCGGGTCGCCATTTTAGGGGCGACGGGAGCGGTCGGAACGGAGTTATTGGAGTTATTGGAAAGTCGGGATTTCCCGATCGAGAGTCTGAAACTATTGGCCTCGGAGCGTTCGGCGGGAAAAACCCTCCCTTTCAAGGGCGAAAGTCTCTCGATCGAGGCGGTTAACGAGAATTCGTTTCGAGATATCGATATCGTTCTCGCTTCCGCCGGGGGATCGACCTCCAAAGCCTGGGCGAAAACGATCGTCGAGTCGGGCGCGACCTTGATCGACAACTCCAGCGCGTTCCGGATGAATCCCGACGTTCCCCTCGTGGTCCCGGAAGTGAACCCGGAAAGCGTTGCGAAACATCGGGGGATTATCGCCAATCCCAACTGCACGACGATCCTGTTAGGGGTCGCGATCTGGCCCCTGCACCAAGTCCGACCGATCGAACGGGCGATCGTCTCCACCTACCAATCCGCCAGCGGCGCGGGCGCGCGGGCGATGGAGGAACTAAAGGAGCAGGCGCGGGCGATTCTGGAAAACCGGCAACCGCCGACGAATTCTTTCCCCTATCCTCTCGCGTTTAATCTTTTCCCCCACAACACGCCGATTAACGATCTCGGGTATTGTGAAGAAGAGATGAAAATGGTTAACGAGACGCGGAAGATTTTCGGGGTTCCCGAATTTCGGTTAAGCGCGACCTGTGTGCGGGTTCCCGTCGATCGGGCGCACTCGGAATCGGTTAACCTAGAATTCAGTAGTCCCTTCCCCGTGGAAAAAGCGCGGGAGATCCTGAGTTCGGCGCCGGGGGTAAAACTCGTCGAGGACTGGAAAGCGAACTATTTCCCCATGCCGATCGACGCGACCGGACGCGACGAGGTGTTAGTCGGCCGCATCCGTCAGGATATTTCCAACCCCAACGCCCTGGAGTTATGGCTATGCGGGGATCAGATCCGCAAGGGGGCGGCGTTAAACGCCGTTCAGATCGCCGAACTACTGGTCGAGAAAAATCTCGTTCGCGTCTTGGGATAAAATCCGGTCAAAATATAGGCGTTCGGGTAAAATTTCGGAAAAAAGGAGTACGGGGCGGGAATTGTCATTTCCCACGAATCCCGATCGGGAAGAATCCACGCCCGACTCCCGCCTTTAGCTATTAATCGATAAACACCAGCAGTTAGATGAGCGATACAAGTTTCGGAAGAGTGATCACGGCGATGGTAACTCCCTTTGACGGGGAGGGAAACGTGAATTACGCGGTCGCCGAGAGATTGGCGGATTACCTGATCGGCCACGGTAGCGACGGCCTCGTGGTCTGCGGGACGACCGGGGAATCGCCTACCCTCAGTTGGAAAGAGGAATACGAACTCTTTCGGGTGGTCAAACAAGCGGTCGGAAATCGGGGGAAAGTGATCGCCGGGACGGGATCGAACTGTACCGCAGAGGCGATCGAGGCGACGAAAGAAGCGGCCAAATTGGGGTTAGACGGAACCTTGCAGGTAGTTCCCTACTACAACAAACCGCCCCAGGAGGGACTGTACGAGCATTTCCGCTCGATCGCCGGCGCTACCCCCGATCTGCCGATGATGCTCTACAATATTCCCGGTCGCACCGGACAGAATATGACCCCGGAGACGATCGCCAAATTAAGCGAGATCGAGAATATCGTCGCGGTCAAGGAAGCCAGCGGGAATCTAGAGGCGGCCTGCAAGATCCGGACGATGACCGCGCCCGACTTCGCCATCTATTCCGGGGATGATTTTCTGACCTTGCCGCTATTGACCTGCGGGGCGATCGGGGTCGTGAGTGTCGCCAGTCATCTCGTCGGGGAACAGATCCAGACGATGATCCGGTCTTTTAGCGAGGGGAAAACCCGCGAGGCGATCGAGATCAATCTACGTCTATTCCCCCTGTTTAAAGGGTTGTTCGTGACCACGAACCCGATCCCGGTAAAAGCGGCGTTAAACCTGACCGGTTGGGACGTGGGCGGGCTGAGATCTCCCCTAGTTTCCTTGAGTCCCGAACTGCAAACGGGATTGGAACGGATTTTGCGAGAACTTCCCTCGTGATCGTCGAACCCCGTTTTTCGGATTCTTCCGGGTTAAATTTGTCCAATTTATGGTATAGTAAACGTAAATTATTAGAAAAAGATTTTGCGATTTAATCGATAAAAAACAAGCGATTCATTCTAGGGATAGATCACTAGAAAGAGCTTTTTATAACTATTTCGACTTTCCGTTTCGTAAGCAACCGAATCCAGTACAAACTCACCTACAAACCAAGGACACTAAATGAGTCAAAATGAAACAAACTCGAAACTAAAAATCATCCCCCTAGGAGGATTACACGAGATCGGCAAAAACACCTGCGTTTTCGAGTACGACGACGAGATTATCCTTCTCGACGCGGGATTAGCCTTTCCCTCCGATGATATGCACGGGGTGAATGTCGTTCTTCCCGATACCACTTATCTGCGGGAAAATCGCCACAAGATCAAGGGGATGATCGTCACCCACGGTCACGAGGATCACATCGGTGGTATCCCCTACCATCTCAAACAATTCGACGTGCCGATTATCTACGGGCCGCGGTTGGCGATGGCGCTCTTGCGGGATAAATTAGCGGAGGCGGGATTAGAAAACCGCACCAAGTTAGAGAGCGTCCAACCCCGCGAGATGGTGCGTCTGGGAAAATCCTTCATGGTGGAGTTCATCCGGAACACCCACTCGATCGCCGATAGTTGTTCCGTGGCGATTCATACCCCCCTCGGAGTCGTGATTCACACGGGAGATTTCAAAATCGACCACACCCCCGTCGATGGCGAGCGCTTCGACCTGCAAAAACTGGCCGAACACGGGGAAAAAGGCGTTTTATGCCTCCTGAGCGATTCCACGAACGCGGAAGTTCCCGGTTACACGCCCTCGGAAGCCTCGGTGTATCCCGGTTTAGAGCGGGTTTTCAATCAGGCGACGGGACGGATCATGATCACCACCTTCGCCTCCTCGGTACACCGGATCAATCTGGTGTTGAAACTGGCGGAGAAATTCAACCGGAAAGTGGTGGTCGTGGGTCGATCGATGCTCAACGTCATCGCCCACGCGCGCAATCTCGGCTATATCAAGTGTCCGGATAATCTGTTCGAGCCGCTGAAAGCGACCCGCAGTTTACCGGACGATAAGATCGTCATCCTGACCACCGGATCGCAGGGGGAACCTCTCGCCGCGATGACCCGGATTTCTAAGGGAGAACACCCGCATATCCGCGTCCGTCAGGGGGACACGATCGTGTTTTCCGCGAACCCGATCCCCGGCAACACGATCGCCGTGGTCAATACTATCGATCGATTGATGATGCTCGGCGCGAACGTGGTTTACGGTCGCGATAAGGGGATTCACGTCTCCGGTCACGGCTCCCAGGAAGATCAGAAAATGATGCTCTCCCTGACCCGTCCGAAATTCTTCGTTCCCGTCCACGGCGAACACCGGATGCTGGTACAGCACGCGCGGATGGCGCGGAATATGGGCGTTCCCGCGGAGAACACGGTACTCGTCAACAATGGTGACGTGATCGAGGTGACGGCGGATTCGATCGCCCTGGCCGGGAAAGTGGCCTCCGGGGTCGAGTTGGTCGATCAGGCGGGCATCGTCCACGAACACATCATGCAGGAACGGCAACAGTTAGCCGAGGATGGTGTGGTGACGGTGGCGGCCTTCGTGAACGGCGAGGGACAGTTAAGCGCGCCCCCGGAAATTAACCTGCGGGGCGTGGTAACGAACGTGGAACGGGCGCTGTTGAACCAGTTGATCGTTCGGGCGATCGAGCGCGCGCTAGAGGAACGGATCGACGAGTTCCAAACCGAGGCTGGAACCCCCGACTGGCAACGCCTCCGGGCCGAGATCGAAACGACCCTGCAACGTCTGATCAAGCGGGAGTTACAGAGTCAACCGCTGGTGATCTTCCTTCTACAAGCGACGGAAACGGAACCCCCCTCGTCTTCCACGCGTACCTATCGCCGCCGTCGATCGACCGCGACATTAGCCTCGTAAGGAGGCAGTGGACAGAAGGCAGGAGGCAACAAGATAATAGGCGGTAAGGAAACGAAGAATTTCGACCTTACCGCCTTAATAATTTCTCTAACGCGATCTTCTCCTCGCGCGCGATCTCTCGCCAGTCGCCGGGCTGTAATCCCGTCAAGCACAATCTGGAGTTTTTGTCAATAGCGATCGAGGTACGAATTAAGCGTAGGGTCGGGAAACCCACCGCGGCGGTCATGCGGCGTACTTGGCGGTTGCGGCCTTCGGTGAGGGTGATTTCTAGCCAAGCGGTCGGGACGGATTTTCGGAACCGGATCGGGGGATCTCGCGGGGGGACGGACGGTTCCGTGTCGAGAAGGCGGACGATCGCCGGTCGGGTTCGATAATCTTGAACGGGTACACCATCCCGTAATTTTTGCAGGGCGGTTTCGTCGGGAATCCGTTCGACCTGGACGAGATAGGTTCGCGGGTGGGCGAATTGACGATGGCCCAACCGATGCTGGAGTTGACCGTTATCGGTGAGTAGTAATAATCCCTCGCTGTCGAAATCTAACCGACCGACGGAATAGACGTTCGGGATCGGGATGTAGTCTTTTAGGGTCTTTCTTCCCGATTCATCGGTGAACTGACAGAGTACCCCGTAGGGTTTATAGAAAAGTAGATATTTCATACGGTCGCGCCGGACGCGTCAGGGCCGATCCCGCTAAGACACGCTCGATCGTTTCCCGATCTATTTTAGACCTTTTGTAGGGGGTATCGGGGCGGTCTACAGGCGTGAAAGACTTTTTTAGAAAAAAATTCCGTATTTTAAACGATACACCGTATATTTTCCTACAATCATCTTACCGTTTAGCCTAGAGCGGTTTGACCCCGATAAGCCTTTTCGTTTCCCGCGGGTCGGGGAATCTAGCGGCCGGGCGGCCTCTCCCATCCGACCGCGGAAGTTTTTCCCGGGTGATCTCGATCCCGACGCTCGACGTACATAAAGAATGTATAAAGAAAATCAGGGTATTTTGTAATTTTTCTGTAAAGTACAACAAATTTTTTTCAGCAACCTCTCTTAAGTGTCTATATTTAGATAGAAACCTCGATAGGGTTTTCCGCATCCGCTACAGCGCGTCAGTAGCAACCCGCGAATTCTAGAAATCCGTATATTCACGCGAACGTCACCCGCGACTTCAGGAGGAAGTTAGATTTTCATGGCAGAACTTTTAGGAAGCCTATATATCGATGTCAATGCCAACGGAACTCAAGATATCGGACTCGATCGAGCGATCGGGGGATGGACGGTGTTCGTTGACTATAATGGCAACGGTCGCCTGGATGCGGGTGAAGCTTTCGCGGTGACGGCGAGCGATGGAAGCTACCGGATTACCGGGATTCAAAACGGTACTTACGAGATACGGGTTTTAAGCGCGGCGGGCGAGCGGCTCACCTACGACGCGACCACGGGATTGCCGACGAATAGCGGGGGATGGTTGTTGTCCGCCCCCCTCACCCGCGATCTGAGCCTGAACGATCGCTACTACATCGCCAGTTTTTCGAGTACCGGAACGCAACTGGGGGCGCTCAACTTCGATGATGCCGCCCTGCGGGGGTTAGCGGATAACTCGGCTCTAACCGCCACTAACCAAGTGTGGGCCGGCCTGGGGTTGAAGTTCTGGCTCGATAGCAATCGGGATTTTATCGGCGACGCGACCCAGATCATTAACGGGGTACAGGGCGGGGCGATGTACGTGGAACAACGAGGCGGTAGCGATACGACCTCCAGTTTCGTCAACGATTTCGTGACCGGTCCTTTCGATCTCTCGAACCGCTTTAACCGACGGGTGTTCGATACGGAAAACGCGATCCGCCGATCGCTATCCGAGTCGAGTCAGGCGGGGTTACTGGGAACTTATTTCCTGCGGGGGGGCGGGCTGTTCACGACGACCACGGTTCCCACGTTTTTAATCGAGTACACGACCCCGACCGCGGCGGCGAAAGGCTGGGTCTGGGATATCGATACCACCTGGAACGAACAGCTACAGGGACTCACCGAAAAATGGCGGGTGGAGTGGTTCAACAGTAATCAACAATTACTCGGTTTTCAGGACAGTCCGGCGGGTGAGAGCGTGTGGATACCGACCTCCGTGGTTAACGCCAATCCGACCCTGTACGCGAACACGACTCGTCTGGATACGGATACCAACGGGGACGGGATTCTCGATGCCGATCTCAATCCCAACTGGTCGTACAATTACAACTCGCTCGATGCCAAATTGTGGGAGTGGTCGTTCGCCCGACAACAGGCCGATGTCAGTTACGTCCGGATCACGTTCACGGGACAGAAAACCCTGAACACGGACGTGGGATTCGCGTTCGATCGCTTTGACGCGTTCGCGGTCAATTCGCTCACCGCGGATTTCGGGATGTACCAACTGGCGACGCTCGGCGATCGGGTTTGGTTGGACACGAACGCGAACGGGATTCAAGAAGCAGGGGAAGCGGGAATCGCGGGCGTATCCGTGCAGTTACTCGGCAGTGATGGCGCGAGCGTGATCGCCACCACGACCACCGGGGCGGACGGTTCCTATCTCTTCTCGAATTTGACCCCCGGAACCTATTACGTTCGCTTCATCCGACCGGACGGATACTCGGCCTTCAGCCCGGCGGACGCGACGGATGACCTCAAAGATAGCGACGTGAACGTTACGGGACTGACCGGGCTGATCTCGCTCACGAGCGGCCAATCCAATACGAGCGTGGATGCCGGATTGTATCAATACGCGACGCTCGGCGATCGGGTTTGGTTGGACACGAACGCGAACGGGATTCAAGAAGCAGGGGAAGCGGGAATCGCGGGCGTATCCGTGCAGTTACTCGGCAGTGATGGCGCGAGCGTGATCGCCACCACGACCACCGGGGCGGACGGTTCCTATCTCTTCTCGAATTTGACCCCCGGAACCTATTACGTTCGCTTCATCCGACCGGACGGATACTCGGCCTTCAGCCCGGCGGACGCGACGGATGACCTCAAAGATAGCGACGTGAACGTTACGGGACTGACCGGGCCGATCGCGCTCACGAGCGGCCAATCTAATACGAGCGTGGATGCCGGATTGTATCAATACGCGACGCTCGGCGATCGGGTCTGGCTGGACGCGAACGCGAACGGGCTTCAAGAAGCCGGGGAAGCGGGAATCGCGGGCGTATCCGTGCAGTTACTCGGCAGTGATGGCGCGAGCGTGATCGCCACCACGACCACCGGGGCGGACGGTTCCTATCTCTTCTCGAATTTGACCCCCGGAACCTATTACGTTCGCTTCATCCGACCGGACGGATACTCGGCCTTCAGCCCGGCGGACGCGACGGATGACCTCAAAGATAGCGACGTGAACGTTACGGGACTGACCGGGCCGATCGCGCTCACGAGCGGCCAATCTAATACGAGCGTGGATGCCGGACTGTATCAATACGCGACGCTCGGCGATCGGGTCTGGTTGGACAGCAACCAAAACGGAATTCAAGAAGCCGGGGAAGCGGGAATCGAGGGCGTTACCGTGCAACTCGTCGCCTGTGATGGCACCCTTCTCTCGACCACGACCACCGGGGCGGACGGTTCTTATCTCTTCTCCAACCTAATGCCCGATAAGTATCGCGTGCGCTTCATCCTGCCCGAGGGATACGATGGCTTCAGCCCGGCGGACGCGACCGACGATCTCACCGATAGCGACGCGGACGCGACGGGACTGACCGCGAAGTTTGTACTCGGTAGTGGGGAGTCCAAACGGAGCGTGGATGCCGGACTATATCAACTCGGGATCGCCCCCCTAGCGAGTTTTTCCGCGATAGCCCCCCTATCGGCTTTTTCCGCTACTCTCGAATCTCCCGTGACGAGCGCAGGAAGTAATGACGGGATGGCCGAACTTTCCGGGAGCCTGTATCTCGATGTCAACGCTAACGGGAGTCAAGAGAACGGGAGCGATCGAGGACTCGGCGGCTGGAGAGTGTTCGTGGACTATAACGGCGATGGTGTCTGGAATAACGGGGAAGCCTCGGCGGTGACGGCGAGCGATGGAAGTTACCGGATTACCGGGATTCAATACGGTACTTACGAGGTAAGGATTTTAAGCGCGACGGGCGAGCGGATCACCTACAACGCGACCACGGGAGCGCCGACGAATAGCGAGGGATGGTTGCCGTCCGACCCCCTCACTTACGATACTTTTTTGAGCGATCGCTACTACATCGCCAGTTTTTCGAGTACCGGCACGCGACTGGGGGCGATCGACTTCGAGGATGCCGCCCTGCGGGGATTACGGGATAATTCGGCTCTAACCGCCACTAACCAAGTGTGGGAGCCTCTGGGATTGAAGTTCTGGCTCGATAGCAATCGGGACTTCATCGGCGACGCGCTCCAATCGGGCGGGACGATGTACGTGGAACAACGCGGCAGTAACGATACGACCTCTAGTTTCGTCAACGATTTCACGACCGGCCCCTTCGATCTCTCGAACCGCTTCAACCGACGGGTGTTCGATACGGAAAACGCGATCCGCCGATCGCTATCCGAGTCGAGTCAGGCGGGGTTACTGGGAACTTATTTCCTGCGGGGGGGCGGGCTGTTCACGACGACCACGGTTCCCACGTTTTTAATCGAGTACACGACCCCGACCGCGGCGGCGAAAGGCTGGGTCTGGGATATCGATACCACCTGGAACGAACAGCTACAGGGACTCACCGAAAAATGGCGGGTGGAGTGGTTCAACAGTAATCAACAATTACTCGGTTTTCAGGACAGTCCGGCGGGTGAGAGCGTGTGGATACCGACCTCCGTGGTTAACGCCAATCCGACCCTGTACGCGAACACGACTCGTCTGGATACGGATACCAACGGGGACGGGATTCTCGATGCCGATCTCAATCCCAACTGGTCGTACAATTACAACTCGCTCGATGCCAAATTGTGGGAGTGGTCGTTCGCCCGACAACAGGCCGATGTCAGTTACGTCCGGATCACGTTCACGGGACAGAAAACCCTGAACACGGACGTGGGATTCGCGTTCGATCGCTTTGACGCGTTCGCGGTCAATTCGCTCACCGCGGATTTCGGGGTGTATCAACTGGCGAAGATCGGCGATCGGGTCTGGTTGGATGGCAACTCGAACGGGATTCAAAACACCGGAGAACCCGGCGTGGGGGGGATGACCGTCCGGCTTCTCGACGGTAGCGGCAATCCCGTCCTCGATAGTAACGGCAAACCGATCACGACCGTGACCCGTTTCGACGATCCCCTCACCCAGGACGTGGACGAGACCGGACTCTATGAATTCACGGTTCGACCCGGAACCTATTCCGTGCAATTCGATCTATCGAGCGTTGTCGGTGTCAGCGGTTTTACGGCGATCGACGCGGGAAGCGATGACGGCCTGGATAGCGACGTGGACGCGAACACGGGGCGCGTGGCTTCTTTTACCGTCACCGGCGGTCAATCGAACTTGAGTATCGATGCGGGATTGCTCCCCGAACAACAGTCGCTGAACGGCGAGATCGGCGATCGGGTCTGGATAGATACCAACCGCGACGGGATTCAAGACGCGGGAGAGGAGGGGATCGAGGGGGTATCCGTGGAACTGCTCGATAGTGATAGCGGCGCTTTTCTCGCCGGCACGACCACCGGAATGGACGGTTTTTATCTGTTCTCCGGTTTGGGTCCCGGAACTTACCGCGTTCGTTTCATCCTGCCCGATGGATACTCGGCCTTCAGTCCCGCCAAGACGACCGACGACCTCCAAGATAGTGACGCGGACGTTTTGGGAATGACCGGATCGATCGGCCTCGGTACGGGCGAATCGAACTGGAACGTGGACGCGGGATTACTCCTCCGTCCCGACGGTACCGGCGAGGGTCTGACTCCCAATTACTGGAAAAATCTCGGGGATAGACATAGTTGCTATCCCTCTCCCTACCAATCGAACAGTAATTATGAAACGGTGTTCGGCGTGGATGTAGACGATACGCTCGTTCGTTCGCTGGGGAATAAAGATAATACCCTCACCTTCTACGAAGCGTTGAGCGCGAGTGAAAAGAGCGTCATCGGGGCGTTACTGCGTCACTCGACGGCGGGGATCTTGAACGCCGCTCACCCGAGTATCGATTATTACTACTCGATCGGCGAGGTGATCGATTATACGCGACAAGCTTTCACGGGAACTCTCGACGCGAACACGGTTAAAAATTGGCTCGCGTACAGAAACCAGACTGGAGCCGTTCTCTAGTTCTCACGGCCTCCGGTTCGAGTAAGCATTCCATCGAGGGAAAAGGGGAAGAGAAAAAGCCGGATCTGGTAATCTTGCCCTTGACCCTTTTTCCTATTCCCGGCAAATCTTTCCCGCCACGAAACGACGGTTTTTTCGGGAAAGTTTTTTCCCGACCTATCCCCGACGCTCGCCGTATAGAAAGACCCCCGCATGAACCTGTAATTTTTCTGTAAAAACTGGAAAAACCCCTTCCGCGATTTTCCGTAAGTGTATATATTGATACAGGAACTCACTCGAACGTTTTCCACGTTCACCATCTCGCGCCGTCAGGATGTTTGAAAAATTCGCTGTAAGTCTTTTCGCGTATGAGTTCCATTGTTCTCGTACCGAACGGCTAGAACTCTCGTGATTCAAAAGAGTCGGATCAGTCTTCAGACCTTTTCTTCGTAACCTACCGAGAATTCTCGCGAGAATCCTGAAAAATCTATCCATTCACATAAGTACCGCTCGATCGTTTAGGAGGGGGCATTTCTCATGGCACAACTTTCTGGAACCCTGTATCTCGATGTCAACGCCAACGGAATTCAAGACATTGGACTCGACCAATATCTGGAGGGATGGACGGTGTTCGTTGACTATAACGGTAACGGTCTCCCGGACGCGGGGGAAGCCCTCGCGGTGACGGCGAGCGATGGAAGTTACACGATTACCGGGATTCAAAACGGTACTTACGAGGTACGGATTTTAAGCGCGACGGGCGATCGGATTACCTACGACGCGACCACCGGAGCGCCGACGAATCTAGGGGGCTGGTTGCCCTCGGAACCGCTCACGTACGATCCCGTTACCCTCGATCGCTACTACATCGCCAGTTTTTCGAGTACCGGAACGAAGCTAGGAAGTATTGACTTCGAGGATGCCGCCCTGCGGGGGTTAACGGATAACTCGGCTCTAACCGCCGATAATCAAGTTTGGTCGGGTCTGGGATTGAAATTCTGGCTCGATAGCAATCGGGACTTCATCGGCGACGCGACCCAGATCATTAACGGGGTACCGGGCGGGACGATGTACGTGGAACAACGCGGCGGTAGCGATACGACCTCCAGTTTCGTCAACGATTTCACGACCGGGCCTTTCGATCTCTCGAACCGCTTTAACCGACGGGTGTTCGATACGGAAAACGCGATCCGCCGATCGCTATCCGAGTCGAGTCAGGCGGGGTTACTGGGAACTTATTTCCTGCGGGGGGGCGGGCTGTTCACGACGACCACGGTTCCCACGTTTTTAATCGAGTACACGACCCCGACCGCGGCGGCGAAAGGCTGGGTCTGGGATATCGATACCACCTGGAACGAACAGCTACAGGGACTCACCGAAAAATGGCGGGTGGAGTGGTTCAACAGTAATCAACAATTACTCGGTTTTCAGGACAGTCCGGCGGGTGAGAGCGTGTGGATACCGACCTCCGTGGTTAACGCCAATCCGACCCTGTACGCGAACACGACTCGTCTGGATACGGATACCAACGGGGACGGGATTCTCGATGCCGATCTCAATCCCAACTGGTCGTACAATTACAACTCGCTCGATGCCAAATTGTGGGAGTGGTCGTTCGCCCGACAACAGGCCGATGTCAGTTACGTCCGGATCACGTTCACGGGACAGAAAACCCTGAACACGGACGTGGGATTCGCGTTCGATCGCTTTGACGCGTTCGCGGTCAATTCGCTCACCGCGGATTTCGGGATGTACCAACTGGCGACGCTCGGCGATCGAGTCTGGCTGGATACGAACGCGAACGGGATTCAAGACGCGGGAGAATCGGGAATCGCGGGCGTATCCGTGCAGTTACTCGGTAGTGATGGCGCGAGCGCGATCTCGACCACGACCACCGGGGCGGACGGTTCCTATCTCTTCTCGAATTTGACCCCCGGAACCTATTACGTTCGTTTCATCCAACCCGACGGGTACGCCGGATTTAGCCCCG
>NZ_JBAFSM010000029.1:0-61439 GCF_036688125.1 Pannus brasiliensis CCIBt3594
GGAGTCAGGAGTCGGGAGTCGGGAGTCAGGAGTCGGGAGTCGGGAGTCAGGAGTCGGGAGTCAGGAGTCAGGAGTCAGGAGTCAGGAGGATAGATCTTCTAGATAACTCTCTTTTCCCCATCTCCCCATCTCCCCAGTCTTTTGACGGAATCTTCTATCCCTCTAGGGGGAAGTATTTCTCTAAACAGGATCGCAACGCGCGCGGGTCGAAGATGATCGGCAGGAAATGAATGCTGTTCACTTCTTTGAAATAAAACAGGATCGGTACTTTATTCCAGAAAATCCGCCAGTTCTGCCACTCGCTATAGGGGAAAGAGCGGATCTGCTTGCCGGAGCGATACACGTCGAGAGCGATCGGGGTAAACTGTAACCGGATCGTCGCCGTCTGTAGCATGAGGAACAACCCGAACAGGGACAAACCCGCGCCGGCCCAAGGTAGGAAAAACAGCACCGGAAGCGAGGAAATGACCAGAATCAAAGGAATTTTATAATCGGGAGCGAGTTCGATCGTTCCCGTCACGTCGGAAGTTTGAAAAGTTGTCATATCGTTATCGGGAGTGAATAAAAATTATGGTAAAGGTGGGGGGATGGGAGAATTTTTCGGGAAAAGGGGCAGGGAAAAGGGAAAAGACGACTTTTCATACCCTTTACCCTATCCTTCTGCCCCCAAAACCTACAGCGATAATCCCAACTGTAAGCCGAAAATCCCGTGAACGAGGAGTAAAATCATGGCGATCGTGCCTACATAGGCGTGAATCGTCCGGAAAAGCTCTTTTTTTTCACCACCGAAAGCGGTGAAAGAGAGTAACCCGTTAAAGGCGAGAATGGCGATCGCCGCCGTCCCCGTCCAGAAATGGGGGCTTTCCAGGATCGGGTGTCTTTGCATGACGAGCGATAGTACGCCCCCGGTATAGCCCATCGAGATGAATAAAAACAGCCACGGGGCGAGTTTTCGGTGATCGGCGCGGTTTTTCGCCGCTACCTCGCCATCTTTGCTTAATCGGCCCTGCCAGCCCGCGTAAGCGGTATAACTCCCCATGACGAGAACCACGATCCCCATCATTACCGGATGTCCCCAGTGGACGATCGGTTCGGGAGTTCCCAAGCTACGGAACCACGCCGCGATCGGTTCTAGCGCTTCACTCAAACCTTGACCCATGATCGTTACCTAATTTTACAAAAGCCTTCGATTCTCGATTGTACTGTATTCCTCTCCCGCCGAGTTCTAGGGCGAGAGGAAAATGTCAAGTCTTTTATAACTTTCGTAATAGAAGCGCGGGGTCGGTCTTGTCGATCGATAGAATGAAGGCGGGGGAAGCATCTCGATCGCTACCGGGAGTAAGCCCCGAGGAGAGGTGATCATGATCGATCGATTTCGGGATCGGACGGAAGCGGGGCGATTACTGGCCGAGCGATTGACGGAATACACGAACGCGCCGGATACTCTCGTGTTAGCCCTGCCGCGGGGAGGGGTTCCGGTAGCCTACGAGATCGCCCGCGCCTTGCATCTGCCCCTCGATATTTGCCTGACGCGGAAGTTGGGGGTTCCGGGACGGAAGGAACTGGCGATGGGAGCGATCGGCCAGGGGGGAATTCGGGTGATCAATGAAAGTATTGTCGAAGATCTGGGGTTGAGCGAGAGAGCGATCGAGCGGGTGGCGCGGGAGGAAGCGATCGAACTGGAAAGACGCGATCGGCTCTACCGGGGCGATCGACCCCTACCGGCGATCGAGGGAAAAACCATCCTTTTGGTAGATGACGGCATCGCCACGGGAGCGACGTTAAAAGCGGCGATCCTGACCTTACAAGCGCGAGATCCCCGCTCGATCGTCGTCGCGGTTCCCGTCGCTCCCGCCGAGACCCGTTATCAGTTAGAGGAACTGGTCGATCGGGTGGTGTGCGTTCTCGAACCGGAGGCTCTTATGGCGATCTCCGCGTGGTATGACGATTTCTCGCAAACGAGTGACGGGGAAGTGCGGGAATTACTGGCCGGGGCGAATCGATCGGGGGCGAGTGATTAAGGAGGCAGGAGGCAGGAGGGAAGGGTGTAGGGTAAAGGGTAAAGGTGAAGGGCTTAAAAGTAGTCTTTTCCCTTTTCCCCTTCCCCTTTAACTCCCCCATCTCCCCCATCTCCCTCACCTCCCTCATCTCCCCACTCCCCACTCCCTATCTCCCCATTCACGAATTCGCCCGCATCTGCGCGGTGATGACGGTGAGATCGATCGCCCGGTTGTCGCGCTGGACGGTGAGAGTTAACGGTTTGTCGATGCCCGCGTTCTCGACTCGGGCCTGTAACTCGTCTCCCTCGCGTACCGGTTTTCCGTCGACCTTCACGATCACGTCACCGCGACGCAGGCCGGCTTTTTGGGCCGGGGTATCCGGTAGCACACTCACCACCAGAATCCCGTTCACTTCCGGGATCGCGAAAGGAGAATCGGGATCTTGGTTATTGGCGCGGGCTAGTTCCGGGGTGAGATTGACCATCTGAACGCCGATATAGGGGTGGGCGACTCTCTTGCCCGCTTCTAGCGTGGTTTGTAGCGCTTTGGCCCGATCGATGGGAATGGCGAAACCGATCCCCATCGCGTCGGCGCGAATGGCGGTATTGATGCCGATCACTTCCCCTCTAGCGTTTAACAGCGGCCCGCCGGAGTTGCCGGGGTTAATCGCCGCGTCGGTCTGGATAAAATCGATGCGTTTGTCGGGAATGCCCACCTTGGCGGCCGAGCGACCGATCGTGCTGATAATTCCCAGGGTAACGGTATTATCTAACCCCACGGGATTGCCCACGGCGATCGCCCAATCCCCGACCTGAATCCTCGCGGAATCGCCCAGGGCGGCGACCGGTAACGTTTCCCCTTTCGGATCGATTTTCACCACCGCGAGATCGGTTACTTCATCGGTTCCCCGGACGGTTCCGTTAAACACGCGGCCGTCTTTTAGCGTCACGGTCACTTTATCGGCATTGTTAACGACGTGAGCGTTCGTGAGAATCATGCCGCGTCCGTCCACGATAAAACCGGAACCCTGTCCCGCGATCCGTTGTTGGTTCGGGACGCGGAACTGTTCGCCGAAAAAGTCCCGGAAGAAGGGATCGTCGAAAAAGGGATTGTAACGTCGGGAGACGACGGCCTCGGTGTCGATGCGGACGACCGCCGGCCCGGTACGGGCGACCGCCGCGGCCACGAAACTATCCGCGCTCGCCCCGGCGGGAATTGTCGCGACATTCGGGTCCGGAGCGGGGATCGCCTGGGCGCGTGCGCCGTTCAACCCGCTAAAACCGAGGAGAATTCCCAGACAAGTGGCGAGGGCGTAACCGGCCACCCGTCGCGCCGATTTAGAAAACTTCATCATTAGATCCTGACCTCGAATCACACGGTAATCGAACGATCGATCCCGATCCTAGCAAGCCGTCCGCCGCGCGAGGGGTCGCGGTAGACAGTTCCGGGCGCGTGGCGGGAGAATCGCCCCTATACCGGGATTTCCCCCGCCGGTCTGAAAAATATAAGCTTAAATATAGATGACAAAACCACGATCGCTACCCGTTACATCCCTTATAATTTCTTATAATTGTCTGTTGTCCATCGAGCCGGCAAACCCCTCGTATCCAGAATATACCGTGCAGGAGAATTTTCATGACCGCGGTTATCGCAATCGGAGACCAAAAAATCGAAGACAAAGAGTTATTTCCCCTATTGGCTAAATACGGGATGTTAACCCAATTAGCGCGGGAAATAATTATCGATCGAGCGATCGCCGATATCGACTGCACCCCCGAAGAGGAAAACTTCGCCCGCTCTCGTTTCTACCAGCAGAACCAGATCGCCTCGGAAGAGCGGGTTCAAGACTGGCTACGACAAAATGGGATGACCGCCGAACAACTAGATCGTCTCGTCTCGCGAGAGATTAAACTCGAAAAATTCAAACAACAGGCCTGGGAATCGAAACTAGAATCTTACTTCCTGCAAGTAAAAGAACAACTCGACAAAGTGGTGTACTCGCTTATACGCACCAAGGACGCGGGCATCGCCCAAGAACTCTTTTTCCGGATTCAGGAAGGGGAAAATACTTTCGCCGAACTCGCCAAAGAATATTCCCAGGGAGCGGAGGCGCAGACCGGCGGCCTGATCGGCCCGGTCGAACTGCACGTCCCCCACCCGCAGATCGGGCGAATGTTGGCTTCCAGTAAGCCCGGACAGTTGTGGCCGCCCGCGCGGATCGGCGATTGGATCGTCATTCTCCGGCTGGAAAAGTATCTTTCCTGCGAACTCGATCCCCCCACCCGTCAGCGCCTCCGCGACGATCTTTTCCAGCAGTGGCTGGCGGGGCAACTCCAAACCGTTAGCTTTCCCGGGGAAATTCCCGCGAATGTTCCCGTATCGTGACGCTTTTTAGCCCGATTGTTCCTAAACCGACGTTTCGCTCTCTCCCGTTAGCTATCCCTATCTCATGAGCTATACAACAATCGACTTTTCTAGCTTCTTAGAAACCCTACCCCCGTTCGATCGACTGCCGCCGGACGCGAGGCGCGCGATCGGTCAGAAATTACAGCCCTGGCGCTACCGGATGGGTAACGTCATCCTCACCCGCGAACGGTTATCCTCTCACCTGGTGATTCTCTACGAGGGACAGGCGCGCTCGCTGGGATACGATCCCCGCGTCGCCAACCCCCTCCCGGTAACGTTAGAAAAATTGCAGGCCGGGGATACCTTCGGTTGGGCGAATCTGGCGCGGGGGGTGGCCTGCGAAACCGTGATCGCCTCCAGTGACGTGGTGTGTCTGACCCTGAAACCGGAGGATTTCTGGGATCTGGTCGAACAGTACCCGGAATTCCGGCAATTTTTTCTCGAACGGGTGTCGATCGCCGAACTGTACGCCGTTCTCGGTTCGTATTTCGAGCGACAGGCCCGCGGCGACGGGGATCTCAAAGAAATCGCCCTCTCCCTACTCGATCGAGCGATCGTCGCTTTACCCTCTTCGCACCGCTCGCCCGATCGGTTGTGGTTGGTGAGCGGTGCCGATGATTCCTTCGCGCCGGGAACCGCGATCATTGCCGGGGACGGCAGAAACCCGCGGGCGATCGGCATTCCGCGCGAGGGATTAGAAGGGGTACCGGTCGTCGAAGAGGACGAGACGATCGAATTCGTGGAAACGAGAGTATTACCGCCGGAAGAACGCCCGGTGGCGGTTATTGAAGATATTCCGGAGGGACATATCGACAAAATCGCTCCCCCGATCGAACGGGCCTCGAAATCCTCCGGGCGATCGTATCCTTTCTTCGGCGGCCGGGGCGAGATCGATGTCGCGACCGCCTGTTTCCAGATGCTCTGTAAGTATTTCGGGATGCCTTTCCGCAAGGACGTGATCCGTCGGGTTCTCGACGAGCAACTGCGGAGAACCGGGAGTCTCTCCCTTCCCCTGTGCGGGGCGATCGCCGAACTGATCGGACTCAACAGCCAAGCGGTCAAGCTATCCTCTTCCTCCCTCGTCAATATTAACCCTCCCGCCCTGATCCGCTGGCAGGACGGTCTGGCGCTCCTCTACGAGATTAATTCCAAGGAAGTGACGATCGCCGTTCCCGAACGCGGCATCGTCAAACGTCGAACCGTCGATTTTCTCGAATCCTGGGGGGCCGAGGGCGAGGTGATCCTGGTTAAAGCCACGAAAACCACCCCGCAACAGCGCTTCGGTATATCATGGTTCTTGCCATCCGTCAAGAAGTATCGCCGAATTTTAGTAGAAGTTTTTGTCGCGTCTTTCTTCGTACAGTTATTCGCCCTCGCCAATCCCCTGATGATCCAGGTGATCATCGATAAGGTGATCGTGCAGAATAGTCCGGACACGTTGAACACATTAGGCGTTTTCCTGTTGGTGATCGCCATTTTCGAGGGAATTTTAACCTTCGTGCGAACCTCTCTCTTCGTCGATACCACCAACCGCATCGATATGGCGCTCGGTTCGGAAATTATCGATCACCTCCTGCGTTTACCCCTGAAATATTTCGAGCGTCGCCCGGTGGGGGAAATCTCGACTCGAATTAATGAATTAGAGAATATCCGCCAATTTTTGACGGGAACCGCGTTAACGGTGGTGTTAGACGCGATTTTCTCGGTGATTTACATCGTGGTGATGTTGATCTACAGCCCCGTACTGACCTTCTGGGCGTTGGGGGTGGTGCCGGTACTCGTCCTCTCGACCGCCATTTTCGCGCCGATCGTCCGCCGTCAACTGCGATCGAAAGCGGAACGCAACGCCGAAACCCAGTCCTATCTGGTGGAGGTCATGACGGGGATTCAAACGGTCAAAGCCCAGAACATCGAACTGCGCTCCCGTTGGCAGTGGCAGGAACGGTACGCTAAATACGTGTCCGAGGGCTTTAACACGGTGATGACCTCGACACTCGCGGGTTCCTTCAGTCACTTCTTTAACCAACTGTCGGGGCTATTAGTCCTCTGGGTGGGCGCGTCGCTCGTGTTGAAGGGAGATTTATCGCTGGGGCAGTTGATCGCCTTCCGGATTATCGCCAGTTACGTGACCTCGCCGATCCTGCGTCTGACCCAACTCTGGCAGAATTTCCAAGAAACGGGATTATCTTTAGAACGATTGGCCGATATCGTCGATAATCCCCAAGAATCGGAACAGGATCGTCAGAATATTCCCATGCCGCTCATGAAAGGCTCGGTGACCTATGAAAACCTCGCCTTCCGCTTCAACCCGCACGGGCCGTTACAGGTGTATAACGTGAACCTGCACTTTCCCGCGGGAACCTTCGTGGCGATCGTCGGCGAGAGTGGCGCGGGCAAAAGTACGCTGACGAAACTGTTAGCGCGGCTGTACGAACCGGAATCGGGACGTATCCTGATCGACGGTTACGACATTAATAAGGTGGAACTGTATTCCCTCCGCCGTCAGATCGGGTTCGTGCCGCAGGATACGCTGTTATTCGACGGGACGGTACAGGAAAACATCGCCCTAACCAATCCGGACGCGAGTACGGAAGAGATTATCGAGGCCGCGAAAGTCGCGGCGGCGCACGAGTTTATCATGACCCTGCCGAATGGGTACAATACGCGTGTGGGAGAACGGGGTTCCGCGCTCTCCGGGGGACAACGGCAGAGGATCGCCATCGCCCGATCGGTTTTACAGAGACCGCGGATTCTGATCCTCGATGAAGCCACCAGCGCGCTCGATTACACCACCGAACAACAGGTCTGTCTCAATCTCGGCGAGACGTTTCAAAATAATACCGTCTTTTTCATCACCCACCGTCTGGCCTCGATTAAATCGGCGGATATCATCGTCATGATGGATAAGGGGACGGTCGTGGAGACGGGAACGCACGAGGAGTTAATGGCGCTCCGCGGTCGTTACTATCACCTGTACCAACAGCAGGATTCGCGATTGTAGGGGAATGGCGATCGGAGGTGGGAGGCAGGAGGCAGGAGTCAGGAGGCAGGAGGCAGGAGTCAGGAGGCAGGAGGCAGGAGTCAGGAGGCAGGAGGCAGGAGAAAAAAATAAATTTCTCCTCTGTTACCTCTAAAATTCCCTTTTTACAGCGTTTCTCAAAAATCCGCGAAACATAATCCTTTTGCCTCTTGCCCTTTTGCCTCTTGACCCTTGCCTCTTACCCCCCCCGGAAACCGGTGCCTCATTTTTTAAGAAAAAGGCTGTCATCCTTTCAATAACGTTAAAGATCAAGAGCGGGAGAAGTAACGATGAACGGACATTCTAAGAACGGAAACAACGGGAACGGACAGAGCGGCAATGGCAACGGCAACGGCAACGGCAAAAATGCCGATATTACCGTCGCGGGTCAGAAAGTGTCCACGACCACCCGATCGAGCGCCCCGGCCCCGGCGATTTTCACCCTTCCCGAACAGTCGGTCGTCCTCAAACAATCGCCTACCTGGTCGCGGGCGATCATCTGGACTTTGATGGGGGTGACGAGCGCGGGCCTGTTGTGGGCCGCGATCGCCAAGCTCGAGCAGGTGGTGGGCGCGAAGGGACAGTTAAAGCCCCAGGGGAAAGTGCAGGAGGTGCAATCGCCCACCAACGGGGTGGTGAAAGAAGTGCGGGTCAAAGACGGCGATCGGGTGAAAAAAGGTCAAACCCTCATTTTTATGGACTCTACCGCCTCGAAAGCGCAGTTAGAATCCTACGAGAAAATCCGGGAGAGCGCCAAACAGGAAAACCAATTCTATCGCCTGCTGATGGATGAGAGTTTAAGCGTGGCCGAGGTGGAGGCATCGATCGCCCGCTTGAAACTGCCGAAAGAGATCGCCGCCCTCGCGAGAAGTAGAGCGGCGTTAGTGGGAGAGAATCAACTCTATCGGGTTCAAGTGGGGGATGGTAACTCGAAAACGAATTTGGGAATCGATGAAATCGCCCGTTTAGGAGCGGCGCGTCGGGAATCGGACTCTCGATCGGCCGCCGCGCGTCTGGAGGTCGAGCAGTTAGAAAAACAACTGGCCCAGACGCGGGTACAGTTAGCCGACGCGAGGAAACAATTAGTCGCCGATCGCCTCGTCCTCGCGGAGATCAAAGCGCGCAACGAGAAAACCCTCAAGGAAGGCGAGGAAAGTTTGAAAATCGAGCGTCAGATCCTCGGCGATATCGAGCCGTTGGGAGAGCAGGGAGCGATCGCCCGCTACCAGATCAACAAACAGAAACAGGCCGTGACCGATCGCTATAACGAGCTACTCAAACAACAGGCCGACGGTAAGATCGACCACGAGAAACAGGCGAAAGAAGTGCAAACCCGTCTGGCCGATATCGCCCGTCTGGAACAGGAGGAGAAACGGTATACCGTTTTGATCGAGCAAGCGCGGGAGAAGCTGATCAATACTAACGTGATCACCGAGAAAGATGTCCGCGATAAAATGGCGGATAACCAGAAAAAAATCGCCGATATCGATAGTCAACTCGGACGAATAATCGTCGATAACGAGAAACGGATCGCCGAATTAGACGGTCAGATCAGTCAGGCACAACAAACTTTAAAATATCAAAAAATCACCGCCCCGAGCGACGGGATCGTGTTCGATCTCAAGGCGCGTCCCGGTTTCGTCCCCCAACCCTCGCAAGCGGAAGCGCTGTTAAAAATCGTTCCCGACGGTTGCCCGGACACGGTGAAAGATGCCGACAAGGGATGTCTGGTCGCGGAAGTGGATGTTACTAACGAGGATATCGGTTTCGTCCGAGTGGGACAGAAGGCGGATATCCGGGTCGATTCTTTCCCCTATAGCGAGTACGGGGACATTAAAGGAGAGGTGCTTTCGATCGGTTCCGACGCGCTCCCCCCGGACGAAACCCACCGTTTCTATCGTTTCCCCGTCAAGGTGAGTTTAAAGAGTCAGGATCTCGTCCTGCGGGACAAATCGGCGCTCGATCTCCAGTCGGGGATGTCGGTTAGCGTGAATATTAAGGTTAACGAGAATCGCACGGTTTTGAGTCTGTTTACCGATCTGTTTAACAAGCAGGTGGACACGCTCAAACAGGTGCGTTAAATTAAGCTTTCAGCTATCAGCCGTCAGCTTTCGGAAAATCATAGCTCATCGCTCATCGATTCCCGAAAATTCCAACCTGATAGCTGATATCTTCGGGCTATCTCATCGTCACAAGATTCGACTCGCTCTTGGTCATTCGGGGGCGATCGTCGATCGTTAGAGCGATCGAACTCACCCGCCGTTAGTAGCTACGGGAGCTCCTAGGTAGTAGGAGGCATAACTAACGCATTTTCGGGGATTTAGCGCTCTAGCCAGTCGATTAGATCCGATAAGTTCCGGAAATCGAGCAGGGCATCACCTAGACTCTCGATCTCTTCTACCGGAAGTTCTCGAATTTTGTCGGTCAGATCCGGGGGGATCTCGCCAAATTTTCGGGTAAGTAGGCGTAGAACTAGCTTCACTTCTCCCTTGGCTTCTCCTCTAGCTTCTCCCTCGGCTAGGATATCTTGATAGATCACGGATTCTCTCATAATTTCCTTCCTCAATAACCTCTCGATCGTCATTCTATCCAAAAGTAAGCCGGCGATGACGGCGGTGGAGGCGGCCACGTTGTTTTGCTCGCTTTCATTCTCAATTTCCTCGATTTTCCTCGCCACTCTTTCTAACACTCCCGTAGGATTTTCCGTCCGCGATAAAACGGCGAAGGGTAGTAATCCCGTGGATTCTAATAACTGTTCGGTGGGTACTTCCCAAAGACGGATGACGTTGAACCCGTGTCGCATTTGGGGAAGTTCAAAGGTGGTCTGTCGGGCTAGTGCCGAGTTGGTTTTTCTCAGATAAATGACCACCTGATAGATCTCTTTCCCCGGAAAGCGTTTGGCGATTCTCAGATAGTAATCGGCCATGGGTCAGGGGATATCCGGATCGGGGTCGGTTTGAAATTCGATGTGAACGATGAGATCATCGGATTGCAGGAAGATGAGGCTATCGGCGCGGATGGGTTCGACAAAGAGTTCGGTGGGTTCGAGGACGGTTAACTCGATCGATCTCCCTAATAACCACGCGGTTAGGTCTCTGGAGAAGTTGGCGGCGAGGAATTTACAGGTATTGTCGTACATTCACGGATTTTCCCGAATTTAACGCTCTAACCAATTGACAAGATCGGATAAGCTCTGGAAATCGAGTAGGGAATCACCTAGGCTCTCTATCTCTTCTACTTGAAGTTCTCGGATTTTCTCCGTCATATCTTGGGGGATCTCGCCAAATCTTCGAGTAAGCTGACGTAGAATTAGCTTCACCTCTCCCTTAGCTTCCCCTTCAGCCAGAATATCCTGATAAATTACGGATTCTCTCATGATGTCTCTCCTTAATACCCTTTTAATTGTCATTCTATCCAAAAGTAAGCCCGCGATGACGGCGGTTGATGCGGCCACGTTGTTTTGCTCGCTTTCCCCCTCGATCGCCTCGATTTTCCTCGCCACTCTCTCTAGCACTCCCGTAGGATTTTCCGTCCTGGATAAAACGGCGAAGGGTAGTAATCCCGTGGATTCTAATAACTGTTCGGTGGGTACTTCCCAAAGACGGATGACGTTGAACCCGTGTCGCATTTGGGGAAGTTCAAAGGTGGTCTGTCGGGCTAGTGCCGAGTTGGTTTTTCTCAGATAAATGACCACCTGATAGATCTCTTTCCCCGGAAAGCGTTTGGCGATTCTCAGATAGTAATCGGCCATGGGTCAGGGGATATCCGGATCGGGGTCGGTTTGAAATTCGATGTGAACGATGAGATCATCGGATTGCAGGAAGATGAGGCTATCGGCGCGGATGGGTTCGACAAAGAGTTCGGTGGGTTCGAGGACGGTTAACTCGATCGATCTCCCTAATAACCACGCGGTTAGGTCTTTGGAGAAGTTGGCGGCGAGGAATTTACAGGTATTGTCGTACATTGTTGTTAGATTTTAGCCTTTCTTCTCGCCCCGCATGAGCGATCGAAGAGCCTCGTTAACCGATTCACCGGTTGGAAACGCTTCCGCCACGTCAGGATCGAGCAGTACAAGGTTAGTTCCGGCACGATAGCGATCGACATATTTCCCTCTGACTCCGCCTTTCATCCGGCTAAAGTCATATTCGGGTCTTAAATCGTCTTCTAATTCGGGATTATTCTCCATCTTCATAAAATCTCCACTCCTGTCGGGTTGCCTCTCTCGCACTAATAATTCGGACTTGATCGGCTCGATCGGTATGGAATACCACCAAGATGCGATCAGCACTAGATAATCCAATAATAACGTAACGCTCTTCACCAAAGGAGTGATCGGGGTCAGGAAATGTAACCGATAAAGGATCGTTAAAAACGGTAGCCGATTCATTAAATGAAATGCCATGTTTTTGGAAATTCAACTTTGCTTTTTCAGGATTCCATTCAAACTACATTAATAATTAATGTATTTCCTTTATTCTGGTTAAGGACTAGCACTAAGAACTCATTAAAGAACCCCTCAATCTTCGGTACAATTTCTTACGGCTGTAACCAATCTCGATCTGGCTTGGTAATTTGACGAGCATTATTATATGCCATGTCAAGAGTAAGACAGGTTGAAGCTCGGTAAAAGGTTGTATGTCTTTCGACAACTAAAGCAAGATCCGCACGTTGAGGATTTCCTAAACACAATGGAAGAAGCAACTGTATTTGCCCTCTATAGTATTGAGGGATTGCCGTCTTGTAGTTTCTGCGAACTCTCTCCTTAGCGTTATCTATTGCACCTTTTAAAAAGGTTTGAAGCGCATAATTTTCCATAGATTGATATGGCTCGGGAAAACGCTCTTTGTTCTCTGCGATTATGTGATCTACATTGACTCTTAAATCTTTTCGAGTATCAAAAACAAGTGAGGCAGGATCATCAAAATAGTGAACTAGATCAGGAAGTTCAGGAAAGCTGTTTAACTCCCAACGTCCTCGACGAAACCAGTTTTTAAAATACCAAGGCTGTACATCCGTTCTACGGTTAACCTCGAATGAGGCATAAATAGCTTCTTGGTTAGTGGAGACAAGTCCTGTATTAAAGCAACTATATTGACCATCTTCAGAGAGAGCTATTTTTCCTTCTTCAGCAACCTTTCTGTAGGTGTATCGAATGTAGTTGTAAAGAATTGGCAGAGGGCGATCGCTAGGTGTATTCTGATAATTCCAATCCTCCGCTTCAGCTTCTTGAGCCAAATCTTGAAGACTTGTATCTAGATTGGGGATAAAAGCAAACTCGAAAAAGTCTACAGGCCACATACTTTATTTTTCCTGTATGGAATTTGAAATTAAACCGAAATAAGATTGAAAGCTAACTATAAATTATACAAAAATTTTTCATATAAAACCCCATATACAGACTTTTTTAAGGATCGTTCCGTAGAATACCCCATCCGAGGAGGTTATACAGAAGGTTTCCGTGGAATGGCCCAATCGCCACCCCGATCGCTCCTGTGATGCTACAACGACCATTCTCGCGCGCCTTGAACGAGAGATAATAGGGGGCCGATTTGTTCGGTTCCGGTCACACCGAGATCGCTGTGACAGAGAAAAATTCGCTCGGTAGCCCGACCGGAAAGATCCCGTAAAACCCGTTCCAAACGAGATCGATCGCTCTCTAATTCCGTTTCCGCCGTCCAGGTTTCCCCATCCCATTCTCGCGAGAAAAATGGCGCGCCGAATAACGTGGCCGCCCCTCCTTTTTCCCACAACGGAGAGGAACAATCTAACCAAAAATGCCAACGGTGGCAACCGCGTAGGGAACGGTATTGAAAGATATTTCCTAAACTAACCGCGCCGATCGAACGAGTTAAAGTACGGACGGGATAGGGATTCGCGGTAATCGTTCCCCGGCGCAAAAGTTGGATAAATCGCGTCACCGTGTCGAGGGAAGATTGTAACCGCGGTTCGCACTGCCGGAGACGACGATCGACCTCCCAGAAATGCTGTACCGTTTCCATTAATTCCCGCAGTGCCGCGAGTCGATCGTGGGGCAAATGTTCGCCCCGGTGTAGCAATTGTTCGATCGCCGCATCCAGGACCACCGCGGGCGGGATTTCCGCTTCCTCCCGTCTTTTTCGCGTTTTCTCGATCCAGTCGCGGATAGTTTCGTAGGCGAGGGTGGCTTTGTGACCGAGGCGATCCCAACGGGGAAAAGTCTCGATCGCCAGTAACCGCGGATAGTCCGGATCGACCTGATAGCAATGATCCGCCAGTAATCCGGCCCGCGCCGGATCGATATCGGGCACCGTTTTCCCGTCCCCGCGCGCGCTGAAAATCACCAGCATTTCCGCCACCGCGTCCGCTTGGGCGAAACGACCGTTTCCGGGGTAAACGAGGGCGAGAAGGGTCAATAACGCCCGAATCAGAGGATATCCGATCAGGGGTCGCTGTTCGTTGATCGGTTGGACGGGAATCCCGGCGCCGGTGAGAATTTCCATCAGGCTGTAACGGGCGATCTCGTCCAAACCGGGGGCGATCACGACGATATCCTCCGGATCTATCTCTTTCCGCTCGATCGCCCCGATAATGGTTCGCCCCACTTTCCGTAGTAATTCCGCGCGGGACATGGTTTGCAGGGAGATAAACGCGTCGGATAGATTCGCGAAATAGGTTCCCTCTTGGATTAACTCGACGATGGTTTCTCCCTCCTTCGCCGCCAGCCCCGACGGTTCCGCGAGATCGACGCGGGAACAACGGCCGGCTAAACCTTGCAGATAGTCGGGGTCGGCGGTTAATCCGAGGCGGATCTGTCCGTGGGGATTGTAAGTAAAAACGCCGAAACGGTCGTTATCGAGGAAAAATTCCAGTAAATCGCGGGCGATCGCCGGGTAATCGTCCACGTCGTCGGCGAAGACGGCTTGATAGCGGCGTAACAGTTGTTCTCGGTAACGGGAATCGGGGAGGAGATAACGCCAGTAGAGTTCGTATATGATGCCGTAACTGAGGAGTCCCCTCTCCAGACACCAATCGCGCCATTGGAGGATTAATTCACCGAGCAGGACGGGCTTTTCTTCCTCGTCGATCGCTAAAATCGGTTTCCGCTCGCTCGGGCTGAATCCCGTCTCTAATCGCTTCGGTATCTCTTCGGCCTCTATTCCGCTCGCTCCGGCTAGTTGTAATAGGTCGAGAGTCTGGCGCACGAAACGATACTCGCCGATCCCGGTCAGATCGAAGGATTCGCGAATCCGCTCGCGCCAGAGATCGGTGGCGAGTTCCTGTTCGGTTTCCGGCCGGAGTCGCAGGGGAAATCTGGCTTTTAGATTCAGCGCCTCGAAAATTAACGGCCAGAACAGCAAAACCTCGTCGGTGATGAAGCCGAGGGGAGTTTTACAGAGGACGGGATAACCGCCGCGTACCGCGAGGGCCGATCGATCGGCCAGTTCGCGTTTGTTATCATCGTTAGCGGCGAGAACGAGAACCGCCGGCGGGAGATCGGTGGGATACAATGGGTCGTTAGGGTCGCGTCGGCGCGGCACCCAACGGCGAAACTCCTCCACCAGACGGGTCGTTTTTCCCGCTCGCGTCGTTCCCTCGATCCAGATCGGTACGTTTGACATCGTTTTCTCTCGATAGAATTTGGTAAGATCGAAGCTCGATTTTTGGGAGGGTTTGTCGCTCTCCCGTCCGTTTTAGCCGTATCGATAGCGGTTCTTTCTTGGATCGGGTACGTCCTTGAGTCTATTAAGCTATATCGCGCGGCGATTTTTTCCCCTCGACTCCCGCTATATTCCCCTTTAGGTTATGAACTTCAATCGGATTCTACAAACCGCGAATCAATGGCTATTGAAAACCCCCGATCGCTCTCTCGATTCCGCGTATCGCGCGGCGTTAAAGATCAAGGATATCGAGGATAAGCACTTTCAAGGTCGGAAAGTATCGGGCGAGTTCTCGAACTACGGCGGTACGGTCAATTCCTATTTTATCTCGGAAGTGAAACGACATCTCCAAAAGGTCAGGGTTCGGCTGATCGAGTTCCGCGCCAGTCGCGCGATCGTCGATACGTTCGGCCCCCGTCAACCCCTCTCGACCGGGAGCGAGGGAACGGTCACGATTCCTAACGATATCTGGTTGGAAAAATTAAATATTATCGATAGTATTGTCATCAAATATCAAGAGAGCGATCGATTCGAGACGAACGAGGAAATAGCCCTGGCAAAAGATTCGGCGATCGTGCCGGTGAGAGAGCGGGAAAACAAGACAAAAAACCGATCGACACGGGGATCTTTTCTCGATCCGAGATTCGAGGCAGAGGAAAGACTCGATCGATCGAGTAAATTACAAAAGGCGACGGAGAGACCGGGAGTTTTACCTCGATCGTTCGTCAACACGCTCAACCGGATCAAACAGGAAATCGATCCCCAATCGGAAGAATCGGAAGAGGCGGTTCTGAGAAAATTTAGAAATTCTCGGTATAAAACGGCCATCTCTATCAAGTTTATTCTTCTCCTCATTATCGTCCCTCTCCTCACCCATCAGTTAAGTAAAACTTTTTTAATCACTCCTCTGGTTCATAAATATTTCGCCGAAAACCAAGAGTTTGTTTTTATTAATCGGGATCTGGAAGAAGAAGCGTTCGCGGATTTAAAAAGATACGAGGAAGCCTTACATTTCCGCGGATTGATCGGCTTATCGGAGAAATTAAATCCGGAAGAAATTGAGGAGCGTGTCAAGGAAAAAGCCGGGGAGTTAAGCCAAGAATATCGGCTTCGGGGATTAGACGGGATCTCCAATATT
This sequence comes from Pannus brasiliensis CCIBt3594, assembly GCF_036688125.1. Taxonomy (NCBI): domain Bacteria; kingdom Bacillati; phylum Cyanobacteriota; class Cyanophyceae; order Chroococcales; family Microcystaceae; genus Pannus; species Pannus brasiliensis. The sequence continues at coordinate 16,201 of NZ_JBAFSM010000029.1, forward strand.
TTTTCCGATATTTTTTCCTTTATAGCCTTCGGGTTCGTGATCGCCTTCAGTCGCCGCGAGATCGAGATCGTTAAGGGCTTTCTCGATGGAATTCTCTACAATCTCAGCGATTCGGCGAAAGCTTTTCTGATTATTCTTTTTACCGATATGTTCGTCGGTTTCCACTCCCCCCACGGTTGGGAAGTGATTCTAGAAAACCTCGGGCGCCATTTCGGTTTACCGGAAAATCGGGATTTTAATTTTCTCTTCATCGCTACCTTCCCGGTGATTCTCGATACGGTTTTGAAATATTGGATTTTCCGCTATCTCAACCGGATTTCTCCCTCCGCGGTCGCCACCTATCGCAATATGAACGAGTAGGAATCCGGGATGTCAAATAAATGGGACGGGATTGCCCGCGATGGGGGAGCATCCCATTTTTGCGCTAAGTATAAAAACTTAGCGGATCTCTCCGTTGAGATAGGCGCAACGTAAATTTAAATACCGGGGTATGTTATCCGCTTTCCACTGAGCCCCGACGATTTTCATCCGGTTGCCGATTTGTTTAATCGCCGACTCGACACTTCCCGAACCGATACAAATTCCTAATTCTTGATACAAGCTATAATCGGGAATCCTCGAACGATGTTTTGGCACGTAAGCTCGAAAATTGCGCGCCTCCTTACCTGACCATCGCGAAATTTCTCCTAGACCCTCATCTATCTGTCCTTGCCATAAATAATTCTCGACTCTTTTAAGAACTTTAAGAGAACCTCCTATTCGATATAAATTCTCGCTTAAATGATACCAATCTAAAACCTCTCGTCTCTCGTAGCTTTCCCCGATTCGCTCGATCAGATTCCAGATACCGTCATGACCGTCCCCCACACAAGTAATCACTCGCTCTCTAGATAAAGCGTTTACCCATCCGATTAATTTTTCATGCTCTTGATAGAACGCGGCCGTAGCTTGTCCGTGTAAACTGATAGCTTTATAATCTTTCCACTCGCTCGCCTGACCGTTAGGAGTTCTCACCCGGACTTTACCTCCATCGAGACTCAACGCCTCGATTTTTCCTTCTATTTCGACCGACTCGAACCGAGTTTTCGCTACTAATCTATGCTGGCTACTCGCCGATACTTTTACCCCGGTCATCATCTCTATATCTTCGGCGGCTCTAGAGAAGGATTCGTTCGCCACTAGGCGGAGACAACACTTTTCTACGAAGGGACTGAAACGACGATTTTTCGGACATCCTAGTTTTTCCGCCCGTCCTTCGCTCACGCTCACTCGCCCGATAATACTTTGGCTTTTTCGCTTTTTTCCCCCTCGGGTTCCGCTTGCCGCCTCACAAAAAAACTCCCGATGAACGGCCCGACCTCGGTTAATATATGGTCTCTCACCGTTACCTCGATACTTTCAAAGTCTTCGAGACTTGAGGGGGGCGTATTTTTCAGTAGGATCGCGGCGATTTCTCGGAGATGCTTTTCTAAGCTTTCTTTGTCTTCAGGGTTCATCGGAGTAAATCGGTCGTGTAACTATTCCATTATCCTCCTTTTTCCCTCGTTTACCTTTTGAGTGTTTATACTTATCGCGATTTCGGGATGCTCCCGCCACCACTTCCCTAAGCTCACAATTTCTTCAAGCAATATATTCAACCTTTAGCTTTGTATATAAGTTTCACTTTCAGTTACGCCCCCTACCAGGAACCCAGGAACTAGGTTGCATAGCTATATATTATATGGATTTTATCCGCATAATAACCTTACAGAGGTATTTTTAAAGATTTTTTCCAGATCTCACACTCGATCGAGATAATAGTTAGAAATTTTCCGCATAATACGCCCCTAGGGATATTATACGGACTTATCCACCGATACGCCAACCGTAACCGCGAAGCCCCTTGATCGATCCCGAGCGATCGACCTTTTCTCCTCGTTACGGGCAATTTTGGATAATATTCGTCCACGCGAGCGCCGCTCACCTTTCCGAACTCAACAACGAAAGCGACCCTTTTCGATCGCCGGATCTCGGCTACAAACAGACAACCTTAATAGACTCGTATTTTCGGTATAACAATCAAGTTAGATCTCCAGCAACCAATCTTCCGCCAATACTAACTCTGGAGAATACGGACAGACATCTGGAAATACCGAGATTTCCATCCCGGTTTGACTAGCCGCTTGGCGACGCGCGCGTTGATAACTCTCTTCCAGTTGCTCCGCGGGATAACTTCTCAGACTGGGACTATCTTCAATAACTAATTCAATTTGGGTACGCGCGTCGGTGATGGAATCTAGCCAACTATCCGAGCGACGCTGAGGTTGATATTGCCACTTGAGCAAATGCCGTAGAAGACGAGTTAATTGACTGGCGATCGCTCGCCGTTCGCTCTTACCAAAATTCTCAACCTCTTCAATCAGGTGCGTTACGTCAATTTCGTGCCAGCGACTCTCCCGCAACAACCGAGTTGTTTGAGTAACCCACGAATTAAAATCTGCCAAGTAGGTCTCACTCATGATTTGATGCCTGTCACCAATACGGCATTACGGAGCCTAGGTTCCAACCCTTTAATAATATCCCAACCCTGTCCCGATCGAAAAAATCGACCCGCGCACTCAAACTTTACAATCCCTCGATCGATCCTTCCCAATCGATTTTCTCTCCTCGTTACGGGAAATGGTGGATAACATTCATCCACGCGATCGACAAGAGAGCCGAGAAAATGCGGGATCTCGGCACCGAGTTAGTGGGATTAGCCTAGAGTGAAATTGTTCGTAGAGGTCGGGGATTTTCAGACGAGATCCGCGACTTTTTTGCGGGGATATTCGGCGCGTAGATTCTTGTTCCCGATCGATCGCCCGTGAAAAAACCTCGGTCGCTCTACCGAGGTCATGTTTTAGGAGAAATCCAATGTTTTTGGCGAAATGCTGGAGAGAAAATGCTTTAGCTAACCGCTAGGGAGACGAGAACGAAGGCGGTGACGACTAACGTGGCGATCGCTCCCTGTAGCGCGTACTGCCGTTGTTGTTCGGGTCCGGGATAGGTAGCGTAGTAGAGTTCGGGTTCGCTGGCGTAGTTGTTGAGAATCCCGCGGTCATCACTGGTGGTATACATCTTGTCGGCCTCCGTTCGGTATTTGTTGCTCTAGGTTTAATCGGCGAAATCTGTGAGAAAAATCTTTTAGCTAACCGCTAGGGAGACGAGAACGAAGGCGGTGACGACTAACGTGGCGATCGCTCCCTGTAGCGCGTACTGCCGTTGTTGTTCGGGGGAGGGGTAGGTCGCGTAGTAGAGTTCGGGTTCGCTGGCGTAGTTGTTGAGAATGCCGCGGTCATCACTGGTGGTATACATCTTGTTTGCCTCCGTTCGGTGTTGCTTGCTCTATGTTTAATAATGTAACAATATTTTTACGAATTGTAAAGATGTGTTGACGGGAAATTTTGGATGTGTTATATAACTTTTTCTTATCGAACGCGAGAACTCGCCGGTTCCCTCCCGCCTTCTGTCTCCCAAAAAAAACGAGGAAAAGACGGTGAATCTTCTCCTCTTACCCTAGTTTCCCTTGAATTCTCTTACTATCGGGCGCTAACCTCGACAACCTTCCCGTCGGGGACTTCGGTTTTCGCTAAATTCTGACGCTGTTTCCGAGACTCGATCGCCCATCCCGTCAGTTCGGAGGCTAGGATCGTCACGATGATACCGTCATCGAGCCAACCGACAACGGGGATCAGATCGGTGGAGATGTCGATCGGGCTGATCAGGTACAATGCGCTCGCGAGAACGATCGCCCAGCGGTATTTCGGATGACGGATGCCGTTTCTCAACCAACGGTAGAACGCTTCGGTGATAAGTCTCATCTGTTGTTCTCTCTCGAATCTGTACTCTTATCTTCGCGAGTTTTCCCGGTCGCGGATAGCGCGGGTTTCTCGCGCGAATCGAGCGGTTTTCCACTCCCGCTAACGGGTGAGACAATGGGGGGAGCCAGTTGTTGACGATAAATGTATGACTATCTCGATCGATGTGAACCCCGACCAATTAACCCGTCTCGACCTTTCTCCGGTACGCGCGTCGATCGAGAGGGAACCTAGAGAATTACTATCGATCGAGGGAGCGCTGAAATTCTCGATCGACTATCCCCGTTCCGAGGACGATCCCCGCGAATTATCGGAAATTCCCGAGGTAAGACTCTGGTTCGTGCGTTTAGACTCCGTTTACCCCTGGATTCCCTTCCTTCTCGATCCGAAATCGGGAGAGATCGCCCGTTACGCCGCGATGTTAGTTCCCCACCGGTTCCACCGCACCGAGGGCATCCAGTACAACCCCGAAGCGTTAGAGATTTTCGTCATGCAGAAAGTGTTCGTTCTCGCCGATTGGCTGAAAAAAAACGGCATCTCTCCCCGATCGCGCGTGAAATCCTTCGCCCAACTCTTCGGTTACGACCTTGACGAAGCTTTTCTCGATAGTTTGTAAACTAAGTTGTGAGTTAGAAGGTTTAAGGCTCGATCGCTCGTTTCGATCTCCCCTTTCCAAGAGGGGAGAATCGATCGAAAATACCGAAGATCGCGCCGCTTTTTGCTGTCCCGGTGCGCGCGATCGTTCATTACCTCGACAAGATTAATTACACATTTTGATAATCCTATTGCCTATCTCAACTAGGGAATTTATTTTGCCCGACCACTCATGCCTTGTGTTGATTCGCCCATTCATCCCAATAGCTCTTACACAGTGTATCAAGCTCTTCGATCGAGTAATTTTTCCCGGCCTCATCAAGAACTTCGGCGGATGTAGCGGACAAAGATAGTTCTCCACCGAAGTAGTCAAGTTCTAGGGAATGCTGGGTACAGATCACTTTGATCTGATCTTCTTCACAATTCGCGTCCAGAATTTCAAGCTCCGGTTTGAAAATAGTGTCGATCTCTCTCAACACGTCCGGTTCAGACGATCGATCGCTCGGCCAAGGGAAAAAATATAGATCTTTCACATCGTACAAGCGAATTATAAACTTTCGGAAGGCGGGATCGATTCTCTCGGCTAGATACCGGATTTCTACTTCCATGAGTAGGGAAGAATTTTCCAAGTGACAGAAAACAATTTTTCCATCATGAAAAATGGAAAAAATATCGCTTATCTTTTCTAGATTTTCAACGCTCATCGAAATCGATCTAGATTATACGGCTGTTTTTCCTATCTTACTCTACCGTAGGTATTTTCAAAGATTTTCCGTGTATATGCTATCGCGGTGTAAGGCTTCATCGGGTAAGGAAGGTTGAATTTTCTCTCGTCAAAGCGATCGACCCGTTCTAGCCCATTAATTGTAAGTTGGATCGAGACACGAAACAGAACACGTATCTCGTGAATTTTATAGGAACTTGTCGAGTAACATCCGTCAACGCGACCGGCAAACTCATCGCCCGCGCTTATTTGTCGAGAAAGTGGAGCGCGAAACGAAGTGCGAACACCGCGAGCGAAACCCAAAGAATCACGATTATTCCTGCCGCGAACCAATTCTTTGGCTTGTTGCTTGGTGTGGTAGACCGCGCCCGTACTCGACATTCTGCCATTACCTTGGGAGGAATCATCTTGAGCGCGAGCTTAATGCCGAGCGGAACAAGGATTAAATCATCAAGATAGCCCAAAATTGGTATGGGATCGGGGATTAGGTCAATAGGGCTAAAAGCGTAGGCAACGACACAGGCCGCGAAAGCTCGCGCGTACCAAGGTACACGAGGATCGCGATACGCCAAATAGAGCGCGTATAACTCGGTTTTTAACCGCTTGGCTTGTTGCTTCAGCTTTTGGAGAGTTATCACGCGCTATCCCGACCCCGCTTATTAAATATCAAATTCATTATATCTATAATGTGGCGAGTAAATATCAGGTACGTGTTCTTACAGATGCTGAACGCTCTACCGATAATTTGATAACTACGTCCTGATAAATAGCCTAAGTGTTCTAATTATCGATCGTGTGGAGTATTATAAAAAATTCATCCATATAATAACTCTATAGAGATGTTTGTAATTATTAATTCCGTATGACACCTCGATCGAGATGATAGATAGCCACTTTCGGAATAACACGCCCCTAGGGATATTATACGGACTTATCGATCGATCTGCTGACAACAGCGCTTCACTCCCGCCACCGTATAACAAAACCTCTTCTACAGGTTTCGGCCCCTCGATCGGGTAAAATCGATTTCTGTAAGCGCGCCCGATCGCGAATTCCTGTACCCGTGGCAATCACCTCATTTGTAATATCGCCAACGATCTTGAAATCCACGTAAGAGTAAGCGAAGAAGGTACTTCTTGATACTAGCGCGTTTCGATCTCTACGTTAGTATAATCATTTCCAAAAAGCGTAATCCCCCCACCATCGATCGCCATCGCGAGAACAAACCGAAAGAAAAAGGATAACAATTCGGGGGTGCTGTGGTGCGTTACGCTGTCGCGGTTCGCGCCCTACGATGCCTCGGTGTCAGGTATCGGAAACCCAGAACCCGCATGGCTTCGTGAAAAAAACGCCCGTTATAAACCCTCACAAAATGCTGTAAACCTATAGGCTACAATCCCTCAAGTCTTGACGCGAGAGAAGATAGACACCCATAAAGCCCGAAAACCATTGATTGCGAAATCCCCTCCTAGCCTGTACGGGCTATCCCCCCACCTAACACTATAAAAATGATACATGAGTTCCGGTAAATTACCCGTCTTGATCGTAGTGTTAAAAGTGCCATAGCCGACAAGATCGACGAAATCGTTCCAGATTTTATTATCATATTTCTCTGTACCTCCAATCTTTTGATAGAGTTTTGCTTGAATTTTAAGGCCAAATTCTCCTTGACTGCTTTCACTCCACAAAATATCAATTTTTTCAATAAATTCTTTAGAAACTTCTCTAAAAAGCTTGTGAAAATCTTTATAATCATCTATCACCATTATTTGATAGCATATCCATGCGGTTTCCTCGTCAGCTTTTCTCCAGTTTTTCTCCAGTAAATACCTTTCTAGATTCTCGAATACACGATTTTTTGATAGACAATTTTTCGTCCGTCGGAGTTCCTTTTCAAAAGCATTATCTGACTGGGGATTATAATAAAACGAGAGCATTTTCGAGAACCCTTCCCGAAATCGCCGCGGATTCTCTGTATCGAGGAAAGACAAACGGAAAATCTCGCACCATTTTTCCTCGTCTTGATTCTTTCGATTCCCCCAGATTCTATCTAATGTTTCCGCCGCAATGCGAGAGAGCGCGAATAATTCTTGTTCCTCTTGCGGGAGATCGATACAGGGGAGATGGGAGGCGCGATATAGTTTTTCTTCCCGATTATCGATACTTTCCTCGATCAATCCCCGTTGTTTCGCCTGTTGTAACTTTTCTCGGTAATTCGGAATCGATTCACAGACCGCTTCTAGAGCCGTCCACGGTACGGGAATTTCATAAATTAGACAATGACCGATTACTTTTTCTAGCGTCTCATCGATTTCTAGTTTCGGTTGATTTTCCAATCGCCAGATCACTCGATCCCGCCATCCATCGGGACTATTTTCATAATGGCTTAACTGACTATCTATATCCTCGCGAGAGAGAACATCATCGTTTAGCCATTCCAATAAGCGGGGATTCCCATCGGCTAATTGTAACGCTCTCTGGAAATAACTTTCATCGAGGTTAGGGTTATTGAAATTTTCTAAACGGCGCAGTTTTTTCTGTAAGTCCGCTTTGGTGAGCGATCGCAATCCTCGCAACCCATAGAAAGAGCCTAAATACTTCCACTCGAAATCATAGCGACAGGTAATGATGATACCGTGGTAATAATTCGTCTGTTCGATCGCCCAAATCAACGCGTTCATCACTTCCGCTACTTCGGTTTTGAGAAGATAGCGATTCTTCCGATATTCCAGATTCCACTCGAAATCATCGAAGACAAAGAGAAAAGGCTTTTCTAGAGTTTCAAACAGATCCCGTAGGCGAAATTTCAGGTCTTCACTCGCATCTCTCAGCGCACTTCTCTGTTCCCGATTTCGTAACTGATCACCTAACCGATCGACCAGTGCCGTTTCGTCTACCTGTCGCCACCAGACGATTTTATCGTGATCGGGAAGTCGATCGCATAGACGCGCGGCGATCGTGCTTTTTCCATTGCCTCCCATTCCTTGAATGAAAACACCCGTTTGTCTAGTTATTGCGGTTTTTAAAACCCGTAAACATTCCTGTAGTTCCCGACGACGACCGACAAACATTTCCCGCGGTGCTACCCGTAAATGTCGGGTATCCGGATCGATAAATTCCTCTACTGTAGAGACAACCGGTAACGGTCTTCTCTGTCCCCTCGTCACCAATTCCCCTGGAACATTTCCCGTCACGTACAACCGCAATCCGTGCCAATCTCTCGCCTGATTTTGCAATAATGCCCGATAGGTTTTACTTAAAGCTTCCGTTACAGCGCTTCCCGTCGCCAACTCCTGATAGAAAACCGCGGCCGCGTCGGACGCTTCCCAGTCCCTGACCGGTTTTCCCCATCCTAACACCGCGGTCGCGCCCAACTTCAATAATTCCTCGGCCAGCGAGAGAACTTCATCATCATCGGCATACCCCGTTTTACACCCGGAGAGAAACAGCAATTTCGGTAGATTAAAAGCTAATCCTTCCGCGATATCCTCCGCGCTAGTGTCCTGTCTGTCCCCGTATTCCGTCTCGGTGATGAAATAGGGTTTTCCGTTTTTCAATTCCGCGTGTCCGGTTAGGTGAATCACGTCGAAATAGTCGCGTTCTTTCGCTTTCACCCACTCGCACAATTCCGCCAGACAACCGCTCTCTTCCACGACTAGCGATAACGGTTTCCCCCGCGTCGCTTCCAGTATCTTGGCTTCCTCGGCCTCGAAATCCAACTCCGGCAACACATCCCGCGCGGAACTCGCCATAAATAGCACATTCAAGGCTCGATTGACGGGATTATTCATAAAATGTAACTGTTTTTCGCCTTCCGTTTTCACCCAACGAACGGGGATAATCGGAGGCATTCCCGCGATCAGGAAATTCCGGCCATCGTGGAGAAGTTCCCACGGTAGACGGGCTAATCCTTGACTGGTGGAAATGGCGAGAATAATTCCCTCGCGTCGGTGTTTGTTCAGTTCGCCGTCTAGAATTCGATCGCTACCGTCCAGCCAGTCGTACAGCGATTTTCCCGTCTCGCGGAAGTCTACGGGAATTCGGGTGTAATAATCGGTGTCCGCTTTTTTCGTCCGTTGTTGAATTCGCGAGAGAGAACGAGTATAACTTTTTATCTCGTTGGGATTGTCCCAAAAGTAGCGGAAATCGACCCGATCGATCCCGTTCTCGTGTAAATCGACGTGAAGAATTTTCATTTTTTCTCCTCGTCTAACAATTTTTGGAGTTGTTCGATCGAAACATCTTTCAGTAGAATGCGATCGCCATTTTTGCCCACGATCAACACCCGTTCGATCTTCGCGGGTTCGGGAGAATCGAGTATTTTTCGCTTTAATTTGTATAATTGTTCGGCGATGGTGAACGTTCCGCCGACGATGCCGATAATCGTGGCGATCGTCGCTAGAGTTCCCTCTCTCTCGATTTCTTCTACAATCTCGTAACTGCCTTCGATTCCTTCGATCGCTAAAATCTCTTCGGTAAATTCTCTCGCGTCCCGTCCCTCGATCTCGATCTGCATCGGCTGTCGTCCCCCTCGCGGTAGATTTTTGGTTTTACCCTCGATCCTAGCTCAAGTATTTATCGTCGGGGAAGATTTGAGCCGTTTCGACACCAAAAAGGCAGAAGGCATATATATCGGTAAAGTGCCGTATATTGCCTCCTGCCGACCGCCTCCTGCCTTCTAATGGAGGAAATGGCGGATTCCGGTTAGAACCATCACTAAACCTAGCTCGTCGGCGGCTTTAATCGAATCCTCGTCTTTTAACGAACCGCCGGGCTGAACGATCGCCGTGATACCGGCCGCGGCCGCGGTGCGTACCGAGTCATCGAAGGGGAAAAAGCCATCACTAGCCAGATAACCCCCTTTCGCCTTCTCTCCTGCCTGTTCTAAGGCAATTTTCACCGATCCGACGCGATTCATCTGTCCCGCGCCGACTCCGAGGGTGGTTTTATCCTTGGTGACGACGATGGCGTTGGATTTAACGTGTTTGGCGACTTTCCACGCGAAGAGTAATTCCGCTAACTGTTCCGCGGTGGGTTGTTCTCGCGTCACCACGCGCCAATTTTCCGGGGTTTCTACCACGTCATCGCTCGCTTGCACGAGAAATCCGCCCGCGATCACCTTCACCGTCTGTTTTTCACCCGCGCCCAAATCCGCGAGGGTTAACACGCGTACTTTCGATTTTTTCCCGAGAATATCCCGCGCTTCCGGACTACAATCGGGCGCGACCACGCATTCGAGGAAGGTTTTCGTTAATTCTCTCGCCGTGTCCGCGTCGATCGATTGATTCAGCGCGACGATCCCGCCGAAAGCCGAGGTAGAATCGGCTTGGAAGGCTTTCGTGTACGCTTCCACCAAACTCGATCCGATCGCCACCCCGCAGGGATTGGTATGCTTTAAAATCGCCGTCGCGGGTTCTTCCGTCCCGAATTCCGCGATTAACCGCCGCGCCGCTTCGAGATCGACGAGATTGTTGTAACTGAGTTCTTTTCCCTGAAGTAGATTCGCCCCGGCCCATCCTGTAGCCGCAGTTCCCGTCCGATACCACGCCGCGCTTTGGTGGGGATTTTCGCCGTAGCGGAGGGTTTGGATCTCGGTTCCCGCGAGGGTGAAACGCGTCGGTAGGGCATCGGTGTCGAGACTGGCGAAATACGCCGCGATCGCGCCGTCGTAGGCATTCGTTAGCGCGAACGTCTCTCCCGCCATTTTCTGCCGGAATTTGAGGGAAGTTTCCCCGTTATTCTGGCGTAATTCCTCTAGATACGCGTCGTAATATTTCGGGTTACTGATAACGGTTAGATGGGCGAAATTTTTCGCGGCCGCGCGTAACATGGCCGGGCCGCCGATGTCGATCTGCTCGATCGCCTCGGCCGTGGTAACGTCGGGATTGGCGATCGTTTTTTCAAAAGGATACAGATTCACCACCACCAGATCGAGGGGACGGATCTGATTGGCCGCCATTTCCTCCACGTCGGTAGGGACATCGCGACGGCCGAGAATCCCCCCGTGAACGCGGGGATGCAGGGTTTTCACGCGGCCGCCGAGAATTTCCGGCGAGCCGGTGTACTCGCTCACTTTAATCACCGGCAGTCCCGCGGCCTGTAGCGTTTTCGCGGTTCCTCCACTACTAATGATTTCAAACTCGAATTGTTCGACTAGCTGACGGGCGAAGTCCACCAGTCCGGTTTTATCGGTCACGCTCAATAGCGCTAAACGTCCCATAAGGTTGAATCGTTGGGTGTAACTATAGGAAAAATGGAGTGGGGGAATCAGGAGTCGGTCTTCAGGAGGTAAAATTGTAGAAATATTCCCGATCTCGCTCGCTATATCGTTCTGTCTACCCACTCGGCGATCGATAATCTACCGTTATCAGTATAGGGACAGACGATCGCGCGCTGGAAAAACCGCACAATTAATTTAAATTTCCGCGGTAAATTGGGGATAGATGAACGAGGCGATCTCATGGCTGAAAAAAATTCGGGTGGTTTGTTCGTGGTCGGAGTTTTGGTCGGGGGAGCGATCGGGACGGTGGCGGGATTGTTAGCGGCGCCCCGATCGGGTAAGGAAACTCGCCGTATTTTGCAGAAATCCGCGCGCGCTTTACCGGAATTGGCGGAAGATCTCTCGACTAGCTTTCAATTACAGGCCGATCGACTGTCGGATTCGGCGCGACGCAATTGGGAGGACACGCTGGGTAGACTGAAAGAGGCGGTGGCCGCGGGCATCGAGGCCAGTCAACTCGCCTCGATCGAGAGCGATCGCGACCGCACCGAAGCACCTAATTCGATCGATAATCACCTTTAAACCCCCAAACCCGTGACCGAACCGATTTTCTGGCTAGGATGCTCATTATTTCTCGTCGCCATCAGTTTGACGGCGGTTCTCGTCGCCGCGTTACCGGCCCTACAGGAGTTAGCGAGAGCGGCCCGTAGCGCGGAAAAGTTATTCGATACCCTCCATCGGGAATTTCCCCCCACCCTGGAAGCGATCCGGCTGACGGGGATGGAAATCACCCAATTAACCGAAGAGATCGACGATGGGGTAAAAAGCGCGTCCGGCGCGATCCAACAGGTCGATCGAAGTCTCGGTAGCGCGCGCGAGGGGATCGATCGCCTCGATCGCGGAACCCGTCGCGCCCTGATCGGTTTCAAAGCCGCCTGGAATACCTGGAATCGATCGGGCGAGGTCGGGGAGTAGGGTGTAGGGTAAAGGGTAAAGGGTAAAGGGTAGAGGGTAAAGGGTAGAGGTGAAGGGCTTAAAAGTAGTCTTTTCCCTTTTTCCAGGGCTTTTTTCCCAAAAAAAACTCCCTCATCTCTCTCACCTCTCCCGACACCCGACACCCCATCTCCCGCTCGATCTTCCCTCGATCGAGCATTCCTGTTTATAATTTTCTTAAGTTAAAGTAAACAAGTGTAACGAAACTGAAAACGGTTTCATCATTTGTAGATAATATCTCGCCATTATTTCCGAAAACACCATGCTGAATCGTTGTTTCCAGCGAATCTCGATCGTTCTAGCGGTAAGCCTGATCGGTTTCCTGACTTGGGTGATCTCTCCCGGTAACGCCCTCGCCGTCAACAATCCCGAACTATTGCCCGATCGAGAAACGCCGGTCGTCGATCTGGCGAATTACCTTCCTAACAAGCAGGAAGAGTCGTTAATTAAAGATATCGAGAGCTTTCAGACGGAAACGGGGTGGAAAATGCGAGTTCTCACCCAGTACGATCGCAGTCCGGGACGCGCGGTGATCGATTTTTGGGGGCTGGATGATAAAAGTATTCTCCTGGTAGCGGACGGTCGCGGCGGTAATTTACTCGCTTTCAGTATTGGCGACGCGGTATACGAACTACTTCCCCGCACTTTCTGGATCGAACTGCAAGCCCGATTCGGTAATATGTATTTCGTGCGCGAGAATGGCGAGAATAACGCGATCGTGGAAGCGCTGGACACGGTGAAAGGCTGTCTCGTGAAGGGGGGTTGTGCCGTCGTTCCCGGATTACCGAGAGAACAATGGGTTTTGACCCTCGTTACCTCGATCGTCGGCGGTTTAGTCTTCGGTTTCGCCGCGATTCCCCGAAAAGAGGGTCAGGTGTTCGCGTGGCAGTGGGTTTTAATCGTTTCCCCTCTCTGGTTTATCCTGTTCGTCGCTTTCGGCATCGGCCCGGTCGTCACCCGTACCTCGGATTGGTTGCCCCTCTTCCGGAATTTTATCGGTTTCGGGCTGGGAATTCTCGTCGCTTACCTCTCGCCCCGATTTAACTCTCTTACCGCCTCGAAAACCTGATGGATCTAACGACAGCCCGCGGCCTCGCCCTGATCGATCGACAGATCGGCCTTAGCCCCCTCCCGCCCGCCGAATACGAGATCGCCCGGAAAGTGATCCTGGCGACGGGAGATTTTGACTATCGATCGCTGATCGGTTTTTCCCCCCGCGCGATCGTGAGCGGGGCGGCGGCTTTAGCGGCTAGAAGTCCGATCGTCGTCGATGTCGAGATGGTAAAGGTGGGAATTCTCCCTTTTCTTCAGGAAACCTTCGTCAATCCCGTTTATTGTTGTTGGGATGACATCCCGGATCAGGATATCCGATCGCTGATCCGGCGTTACCCGGAGGGAATTTTCGCGATCGGCGAGTCTCTACCCGCGCTGACGACCTTGATCGAGGCGATCGAGTCCGGGGACTGTCAACCCGCGCTGGCGATCGTCACCCCCGCCGGATGGATCGAGGCCAAAATGGCGAAAGAGAGAGTAAAAGATTCGGGCGTTTCCTATATCTCGATCGAGGGAGGAAAAGGAAGCGCGGCGGTCGCGGTGGCGATCGTTAACGCGTTGGCGGAATTAGCCTGGCAAATCCACCGATAGGAGGCTTGTTGCCGCGCGAGAAGGACGCGGTTCGAGACCCGATTTTTCCGACGCTCTCCATCGATGTCCGAAAGGCAATTTTTCTTCTTTCTAACCTCTCGGTGACGATCGACTGTTCGGTATCTAGATTTCCAGGGGTAATCCTTGCCTGACAAGGGGTTCAACACCCGAAACACGCGATTTAAATTACGAACGGCTTATAGCCTTTCGAGCGATATGAAAACACGTATCTGAGGGTAAAACCCTTATTGGGCAAGGTTTCTAGGAGCGAGAATGTACTGGACGGATGTGAAAAAGGCTGTAGAACAAAGGTGTTATCGATCGTGTTTTTTTAGGAAGGATTGCATAGCCCGGAATGGATGATTTCGGAGACTATAAACTGTAAAAATCCGATCTGAAAAGGGTTTCAGCTATTTATCTTCCCGACCATCCCTGTCCTCGCTCTAAATCGATCGCCCGGGGAATTTTTTCGGGGAAAATACATAAAAAGACTATGGTGTTCGACCGTGAAAAATACGACTTTATTGGCGATCGCTCTAACAACGTTCGCGATTCTCCCCGCGACGGAAACGCCGGCCGCGACCCGTATCCAATTCGCCCGCGGTAGTTATTGCGGTTCCTATTCGGGAAATTTCTCGCGGGGGAGAGAGTTCGTTCTCCGTCTGCGCGGGGGACAGATCCTCTCCACCCGCAATATCGGCAGGGGAACTCAATACAATATCTATGTCAACGGGCCGACCGGCACGATTGACGGCCGGCCGGTTTCCCCCAATCAGATCGATTACCCGATCCCCCGCTCGGGCGACTATTATATCTATATTGAATCGAGTACGCCCTACAGTAATATCGAGTTTTGCGCCCGTTAAACGGGAAATTCTAGCGATCGATCTGGAAAGCCCGTAAGCCGATCGCCCCGGCTCCCTCGTAGTCTTCCCGGCGACTGTCGCCGATATGCCAGGCCCGATCGACCGGACAATCGTGTTTTTCCAACGCGACGCGGAAAATTTTCGGATCGGGTTTGGCCGCTCCCGTTATTGACGAGATCGTGATCGTTCGGAAGAATCGATCGAGTTCCAGGCTTTCCAGTACCCGCTCGATGCGGCTATCGAAATTCGAGACGATCCCCAATTCGATGCCCAGATCTTGCCAGCGTTGTAAGGCCGGGCGAACATCGTCGTACACGAACCAGGGTTCTGCCGTGGCGAAATACTCGTAGAGATCGTCGAAAAACGCCTCGAAATCGCTGAATCGTTCCAGATACCCCGCTCTCTCGAACGTGGAACGGGCGATCGAGTACCACCATTGAAACTCTAATTCGGCGATCCGCTCGCGCCCGACGCCGGGAAAGGCCAGGGGGGAAGCGTCGGCGAAAGACGCGAAAAACGCCCGATCGAGAGGCTTTGTTTCCGGGTGTACCCCGTGACGGGCGGCGATCGAGCCGTAGATCTCGCCGACCCCGCCTTTAACGCCGAACAGGGTTCCCACCGCGTCGAGCAAAATGACTTTCGGTTTCTGCATAAGTTATCGGGATCGTCGCGATCTCTAACCAAAGTTGTAGAAAATTATACGTGAAAATATCGGCGCGTTCGTGAACCGAGTATGATATACGGTTATATTTCTCGTAACCGAACTTCCTTTATCCAACCGACCGTAAATTTAAATTAATGACATCTTCCTTTAGCCAAGTTCCCTTCGTCGATCTCGCCGCGCAAAACCAACCTCTACAAACGGGAATCGCCCGGGCGATCGAGTCCGTGATCGAGCGGGGGGACTTCATTCTCGGGCGGGATCTCGCGGATTTCGAGACCGAATTCGCGCGCGCTTGCGGGGTCGAGTACGCGGTCGGGGTCGCCTCCGGAACCGCCGCCATCGCCATCGGACTACAGGCCCGCGGCATCGGGCCCGGGGACGAGGTGCTAGTCCCCGCCAATACCTTCGTCGCCACCGCCATCGGGGTGATCCAGGCCGGGGCGACCCCCGTGTTCGTCGATTGTCATCTCGATACCGCGCTGATCGATCTCGACGCGGCCGAGCGGGCGATCTCGCCACGAACCAAAGCGATCGTCCCGGTTCATCTCTACGGGCAGATGGTATCTCCCGGACGCTTACAAGACCTCGCCCGATCGCGCGATCTCCTGATTTTCGAGGATGCCGCTCAAGCGCACGGAGCCGTTCGGGAAAACGCTCGGGCCGGCTCGATCGGTTCCGCCGCGGCCTTTAGTTTCTACCCGAGTAAAAACCTGGGCGCGTTCGGCAATGGCGGCATCTTGGTGAGCGACGATCCCGAGATCGCCCGCAAGGCCCGGTCCCTGCGAAATTACGGCGCGCCGAGCAAGTATTATCACGTCGATATCGGCACCAATAGCCGTCTCGACACGCTACAGGCGGCGATTTTACGGGTGAAACTCCCCTACCTCCCGGCTTGGAATCGGGAACGCCATCGGATCGCCCGTCTCTACGATCGCCTTCTCGCGCCGCTCGCGGATAAAGGGATCGTCCCGGTACGCGACGAGACCGAAACCGGCCACGTCTACCATCTATACGTGATCCGGGTACTCGCCGATTGTCGTGTCGATCGACGGCAACTACAGGAAGAACTAGCCAATTCCGGCGTGCAAACGGGAATTCATTATCCCCTTCCCTGCCACCTACAACCGGGCTATCACTATCTCGGTTATCGGGCCGGAGATTTTCCCAACGCCGAACTACTGAGCGAACAAATTCTTTCCCTGCCCATGTACCCGGGCCTGACCGAAGAACAGGTTCATTTTGTCAGCGAGCGCGTTACTTCGATCATCGGCTAAGATGAACTCAGCATTCCTTATAGTTATAAAAGCGATCTGTATCATGCGCGCGAGTCAGTTGTCTTTCCTCGCTTCCGAAAAAAATCTCCTGTCCGGGACGATCGTGGCGTTACTCGCTCTTCTCTACGGCCCGGTTCTCTTTCATTGGTACGATGGCTGGTTGAACAAAAGTGTCGGCATCGAGCATGAATATTTCAGTCACGGCTTGATCGGCCTACCCTACGCGGCCTATATCGTCTGGCTGAACCGGCGCGAATGGCAGAGTCTCCCCGATCGATCGCACCCGGCCGGGGCGTTCCTGTTAGCCCTCGGGGCGGTGTTCTATCTCGCGGGAACCTCGCTCTGGGTCAATCTTTCTTTCCCGATCGTTCTGACCGGACTCTGTCTCTGGCTCAAGGGTCGCGAGGGATTGAAGTTACAAGGGTTTCCCCTCCTCTTAACGGCGCTCGCCACCCCGAACCCGATCCCCTACCTGATCACCCCCTACACGCTCCCCCTACAGGTTTTTATCGCGGGTTGCTCCGGCTTTCTCCTGCAACAGGCGGGATTTAACGTCTCGGTCGATGGGATTTACCTGGCGGTCGAGGGCAGGATGGTCGAGGTCGCCCCTTACTGCGCGGGCTTGAAAATGCTCTTTACCAGCCTGTACGTCACCTTGATGTTACTCCACTGGACGAATACCCTCGGCGACGGACGCAAGGTTCGCCTTCTCCTGGCGAGCGCCTTCGCGATCAGTATCGGGGCGAATGTCGTGCGGAACGCCCTACTCGCCTGGTTTCACGGCACCGGGCAGGATAAAAACTTCGAGTTGCTCCACGATAGTTGGGGGGGAGATTTATACTCGGTAATGATGTTGTTGACCATCGTGCTGGTCTTCCAGATCGTGCAGTATCGCGAGGCTACCCGCCGATCCATCTCCCCCGTAGAGGTGAATAGCGGTGATGAATAAAGGAAAAATATCGGGCGAGATGACGCTCTCGATCGGGGATCGGAAAGTACGCGTTCCGGCTAACTATGTACTGGTAGCGATTCTCCTGCTGTCGGTCGCGATCGGGGCGATCGCCCGCGATCTGGCCCGCGGGAATTTCGCCTGGATAGACGCGCCGAGAATCGGCAATATTCAAAAGATGAACGTGTTAAAGGAATCGGGCATCGAAATTGCCGGCCGGACAACGATCGATCGCCGTCAGGTGAACATCGGCGAGGGAACCTGGTCGGCGCAACTCGTCGAGGGGCCGGATGCCAAACGCGTCACCGTTCTGTTAAAGCCCCAGGACTACTACAAGAAGCAACCCGAGGTAGAATGGTCGGATATTAACTCGATCGCCCGTTGGAAAACCGAACCGGCCAACGATCTGACCTTCTCCACCCCCTCGGGAGGAACCGTGACCGCCCGATTCTTCCGGGCCTGGCAAAGCAACACTTTCGCCGTCGTGCAATGGTACGCCTGGCTCGGGGGTGGACACCACGATACGGCCGTCTGGTTCTGGTTAGATCAACAGGCCCGCTTACAGAATCGCCGGGTTCCCTGGATCGCCGTCTCCCTTCACATTCCCCTCGATCCGACCCGGAGCGTGGAAACGATGCGCCCGACCGCCCGAGATCTCGCCCGCCAAGTGCAAGAACAATTAGAAACCACCGTCTTGAGTAAATTGTCAACCGTCCCGACCCGGAAATAAAAAAGCCCTCTTCTCGCTCGCGCGCGTTCGCGAAATCCCCCAAACCGTTACCCGAATCGATTATGTTTGAACGAAAGAAGCGCTCGCTGTTTCGAGCCGGTCTCCGTCCCCCGATTCTCCGGCTGACCGTCGGCGGATTCGCCGTTCTCGGGTTCGTTCCGGCGATCGTTCCGGGTGCCGTCCGAGCGCAAGGTTCCCTGCGGCTCCCCGAAACCTCCCCCCCGCCTCCCCTAGAATTCCTGCCCCCCCAACCGATCGCCCCCACGTTCCGCGAGAACGATATCCCCCCGACCGGGTATAGTGTCCCCCCCTACGATCCGGAGGGTACCCGCTCGCGACAACTGCAAATCTATCGGTTGGATGCCGGCGACGCGATCGCCATCACGGTGCCGGACTTTCCCGAATTCAACGCCTCCGGGACGATCGATCCCGACGGGAATTTTCTCGTGCCGATCCTGGGACGGGTTCCCGTGGCCGGGTTGACGCTCGACGAGGTACAGACCAAGATCCGCTTCGAGTTAGGGCGGAAATTCCTCCGGAGCGAACCCGAGGTGATCGCGGTGCTGACCACGCCGCGGGAAGTTCGATTGACCGTTCTCGGTGAGGTTCTCCGTCCCGGATTTTATAGCGTCCCTCCCAACACTCCCATCACCCAAGTGCTTCTGACCGCCGGGGGGGGGACCCCGAGAGCCGATCTGCGAGCGGTCGTCATCCGCCGCGTTCTGGTCGATGGAACGGTATTAGAACAGAACTTAGACCTGTACACGCCCCTGATCAAGGGAGATCGTCTACCCGACCTGCGTTTGCAAGGGGGAGACGCGGTGATCGTTTCTAAATTAGAAGTCGGGCGGGAAACCGGGTACAATCGAACCCTCGTGGCCCGCACCACGTTAACCCAGCCCACGATCACGGTACGGCTTCTCGCCCCGTTACTTCCCTCGGGAGCCGCCCTACGCAATATTACGGTTCCTAGCGGTAGTACCTTTCTCGACGTGATCGCCTCTTTACCGGCGAGCGATCGCCTGCGGGTCAACGTCAACGAGGTCGCCCTACTCCGTTTCGATAGCGCGAAAGGCGGGGTGATCACCCAAAAGCTAGATCCGGAAGCGGCCATCAAGGGCGACATCTCGCAGAATGTCCCCCTCGAAGATCAGGACGCGATTATTGTCAGCCGGACATTATTGGGCGAGATTTTTGCCTTTATTAACGTGATCACGCAACCGATCCGCGATGTTCAGTCTTTCACGAACACGATCGTCAATTTCGGCGATCAATTCCGCTGATCGCTCCATTCGAGGGGACTACCGGATAAATTTCTTCACAAAACTTCCGAAAATCCCGATCGTCGCCCGACAATCCCTCGTGACCGCTACAATAGATCCGAATCTGGGAATACAGTAAAAGGCTATGGCTCCACCGATCGTCAAACGATTTCTCATCTCGTTAGACCAGAATAAATTCTTGGGATTGTTTGTATTCTTGCTCTGTTTGGGCGGCTCGGTCGTTTTCGCCCTTCTCCCCGATCCCGAGAAACCTCCCTCGCTGTATCGGGCGGTGGGCCAGTTAGCCTATCGAATTCCCCCGCCGTCGTTTACCAATACGGGAACCCAGATCCAGGAGCGGGGACGGACGATCGATCGCGAACTCCTCCTCTCCCCGCGAGTTCTCTTGAACGTGGCCCAACGTCTTCAACTGAGCCAGGAGCAGATCCTGAAAATTCGCGATCGGGACTTGACCATCAAGCTTCCGGACGACCCGCCACCGGGGGGCCAGGCCACCAAACCCAAGCCGGATAAAAACGCGAGCGAATCCCAATCCCAAGAGATCATTCTCGAATTACAGGGCGACTCGAAAGAGAGAACGGAATTGATTCTCGAAGAGTTGATGAAAGAGATGGTCGATTACAGTCGTTGGCTGAACACCTCGCAATTACGGGCGAGAATCGAGGCTCTCGGCAATCGACTCAACGGGGTACAAAAAGATTTAACCGCCGCCGAAGAGAAATTCTATCGCTATGTCAGCCGGGAGGGTTCGGAGTTACTGGCGATTCAAGACGGGAGCCTGATCAGCGCGATCAGCACCAATCAACAGCAACAGAGAGAACTCCGCCTGCAACTCCAGGGAATTCAGGGGCAGATCGATAGCCTGACCAAGCAACTCGGCTTAACGCCCGAACAAGCCTATACCTCGTCGGCCCTGAGCGCCGACCCGATTATCGCCAACATCCGGGCCCGGATTCTGGAGACCGATCTCCAGCTCGATCGTCTCGAAAAAGATTTACGTCCCGAACACCCGACCATCGTTCGTCTCCGCAAAGAACAACAGGTCAACGAGAGTCTCCTCCAAAAACGAGCGGGGGAAGTGATCGGGCGCGACGGACTGTTAACCTCGCTTCCCAGTAGCCGTATTCGGCAGGATAGCAATCTCGATCCGACCCGACGTACCCTGGCCACCCAGTTAGTCACCCTACAAACCCAGCGTCAGGGATTGATCAAGCAGTTAGAGTCCCTGACGCAACAGGAACGACAACTGCGATCGCAGTACGAGCGCTTCCCCGATAAACAACTGCAACAGGCCCGCCTGGTTCAATCGGTCGAGTTTCAACGCAGTATTTACCAGAACATCTTGAACGCCCTGGTAGACGCTCAGGCCGCCGAGGCGGAGACGGTGGGTAGTTTAGCCGTGGCCCAACCCCCGGTCGCCCAGGCGCTCGAACAGGTGATCGCTCGCAAAAATCCGCTGTTGATTCTCTTGGCGGGTGCCGGATTGGGAACCCTGGCCGGATTGGGGACGATCTTCCTGATGGCAGTGATCGACGATCGGCTACATACCCCGCAAGAGTTACGCGAGTCCCTGATCGGTCGCGATATTCCCGTTCTCGCTCAATTACCGATTATTCGAGACGAGGAGGGAGACGAAACCGATCCGATCCTCGTCGATGACCGTATCCTCGCCCTGTATCTGGCCTACTACGAACGTTTCCGCAGTACCCTACGTCGTCTCGATCGGGAAACCTTGAAACCGGGCACCTCGAAAGGGGACACCTCGAAAGAGGTCAAAGTGGTCATCGTCACCAGTATTACGGCGGAGGAAGGAAAAAGCGTGACCGCGTATAATCTGGCGATCGCCTCGGCTCTCGCGGGACGGCGCACGCTGTTGGTGGAGGGAGATCTACGGAGTCCCTCCAAAGCGGAGGAGATCTCGGTGACTCCCGATCCCCTCTCGTTTCGCGAACCCCTTCTCTACTACGGCGCGAAAAGCAAGTCAATCCGTCTCGCGCCGGGGATCGAGAATCTTTCCATCCTCCCCAGTCCGGGCCCGCAAAAACAGGCCGCCGCGATTCTCGAATCGAGCGAGTTACGACTGCTGATCCGGGATTCGCGGGGACGTTTCGACATGGTAGTGATCGATACGCCCTCCCTATCTCGCTGTAACGACGCGATTCTCCTCGAGGAACAGGCGGACGGGATCATCTTCGTGACCCGGCCGGGACTGACCCGATCGAGTCTGCTGACGGAAGCGACCGACCAGTTAACCGAGGCGGGAGTCTGTGTTCTGGGGGCGGTGATCAATTACGTCGATATCGCGCCGACCCCGATCGGGGAGACCCCCGAACCTCCCCCGTTAATCGTCCCCCCGGCCGAGGAAACCAAGGAGGAGGAAGAGATCAAGGTCGAGGTGTGACGGAACGTGTCGAGTCATCCATCGCCGATTTGGACTCCCCTCCACGCTCGCTTACAGGAAACGTTACGAAAAAGAGCGTTGTTACCCCGCGGGGCGCGTTTACTGCTCGCGGTATCGGGAGGGCAAGATTCTCTCTGTTTAGGCCGATTACTGCTCGATTTACAACCGAAATGGCGATGGGAGATCGCGATCGGCCACTGCGATCATCGCTGGTCTCACGATGTCGGCCTAGCCGATCACGTCCGTCAACTGGCGGAGAGTTGGCGGCTCCCTTTCTTTCTGGAAAACGCGCCGCCGGGGCCGGAAACGGAGGCGAGGGCGCGGGAATGGCGATACGGGGCGTTAACCGCGATGGCGGTCGCGGGGGGATTCGACCGGATCGTTACCGGGCATACCCTCAGCGATCGGGCGGAAACCTTCCTCTACCATCTCGCGCGCGGGGCGGGAGCCGAGGGACTTTCTTCGCTGACCTGGCAACGTCCCCTGGGCGGCGATCGGCTTCTCGTCCGTCCCCTGTTGAATGTCTCGCGCGCCGAAACCGGGGAATTCTGTCGGGCGCGGGACTTACCGATCCGGTCCGATCGGGCGAACGAGAATCTCCGGTACGCCCGCAACCGCGTCCGCCGGGAATTAGTCCCCTATTTACGAAACCATTTGAACCGCCAGATCGAGAGACATCTGGCCCGAACCGCCGAAATTTTGGAAGGGGAAGATGAATATCTCGACACGATCGCTTCCGGACTTTTCGAGGAGAGTATCGATCGGGGGGATCGATCGCTCGATCGCTCGCGATTACGTTCGGTTCCCCTCGCCCTCCAACGTCGCGTGATCCGGAAATTCCTTCAAGATTACCTGCCCTCCTCGCCGGATTTCGACGATATCGAGGCGGTTACGAACTTGATCGACGCGCCGAACCTCGGGCAGACTTCCACGTTACGGGGCCGGCTCGTCGCCCGGGCCACCGGGGGCCGGATCGAGTTACTAGACCTCCGGCAAAAATAAAATTCTCGTCGGGAAAGTCCCGGAAACCGCTCGGTTCGCGGAATCGTCCCGCGATTAATTGGGAAGGAAGGGATGGAGATTGTGGCCGTTCTCTTCGACCGGCATGAACCAACGAGAAATTTCCGGTAGGTCGCGGAGGATTTCATCGAGACGATCTTGAATCGGTTGTAGTAGGGATTCGTAAAATTGCACCAGGGTGGTCAGGCGCGTGACCTCGCGCTCGATCGAGCGCGATTGCCGTTCCTGTTCTTCTAGTTCGCGGGTTTTCCGTTCCTGTTCCGACCACCCGCTCTCGATCATTTCCCGTAGGGGTTGAAGATTTTCTTGGAGCAGTTCGATCTCTCGTTCGAGACGCTGACGCTCCTCGATCGTGTTTTGACGGCGTTCGGTGAGCAGAACGAGTAGGGGTTCGATTTTCACCCGTCCGTCGCCCTCGGTGTCCCACTCTCCCCGAGCGCGCCGTAAGACCTTGAGGTGTTGCGCGAGAATGGCTTGACGCTCGCGAAGATTGCGTCTCTGACCGACGAGGGTTTCATCGAGCATCCGCTTGCGTTCCTGTTCCTCGGCGATTTCCGTTTCCAGGGCGGAACGCTCGGCGGGGGCGACCCGAGCGAGTTTCGCCTCTAATTCCTCGACCGCTTGACATTGTATGGTTAATTCTTCTTCTTGATCGTTGACGAAAGCCATCAGGCGATCGAGATCTTCCTTGAGTTTCTTGACAATTTCTTCCAGTTCGTGAATCGGAAGGTTTTCTAGGGCTTCGATATCGATTTTGGCCTCGCCTTCGGGTTCCTCGCCCCTCGCGAGACGGGTAGCCATCTCCCGCGCTTCCTCGATCGTTTGTAGGGTTAGATCGATCCGTCCGAGTAATTCCTGTTTCGCCGCGAGAATCGTTTCTTGAATTTTTAACTGCTCTCTCGCCGTCTCGATCGATTCGCGCGTCGAGCGAACCTCGATCGAGCGTTGTTCGAGCAGATTCGAGAGGCGATCGCTCTCTTCCTGACTACGCGCCAATTCCCGTCTCCGTTCTTCTAAAGAGTGCCAGTGGGTTTCCAGTAACTTCTGTTGTCGGCGAGCGGCTTCGAGAAGACGGGAGATCGAATCCTGCGGGTTAACGGGACTGTCGGTGAGGCGATCGATCAGGGACTCGACGAGGACGGCTTGAGCGGGAGAGAGATTTTGGGGTAATCCGAAGCGGGATTCCTGTTCCCGGGCCAGACGCTGTTGCTCTTCCAGTTGTTTTTTCAGGGTTTCGAGTTCTTTGCGCTGGCGTTCGAGATACTCGAACTCCGCTTCCATCTGTTCGATCTGTTCCAGGCGGGCTTCCATCTCCATTTTCTGACGGTTGAGGATCTCGCTCTGGTAGGTGAGAGACTGCTTCCACTGCTCGATTTTTTCTTGATCTTCCTTGCCCCGTTCCATGAGACGGGAAATTTTCTGCAATTGCCGCACGATTTCCGCCCCCGCGGGTTCGGGAGAACCTTGAATCTGACGGTTATTTCCCACGTTCACGAGAAGAAGCGTTCCCTCGCCTATCGCGGTCGTGTCATCACAGCTCAAGGTTTCGTCGTTCGGGATGGCACTCCAGGTCTGATCGTTATGTTGACAGGCCAGCAGTTTTAGTTCGGTCTTGAAGCCACCGATAAAACCCCTAGTCTGTTTTTTTACTTCCGCGAGATATAACACGATGGATCGTCCTCAATAACAGTACCGGAACCGAAGTTTTCAGGGTTTGGCGATCGTCGCCCCGATCGGCCCGATCGTGCTTTTAGTGTACCCGGATCGCCGGGAAAAATTGATAGGGTTATCGCTAGAAATGGCTTTCACCGTTCGAGAGTTCGCGGGAAATCTCGCCCGAACCCGATCGGACATCCCGATCGCGACGATGAAAATTGTTTCCAGCATAGCCGGAGAAGGGATATCTTGCCAAGATAGAAAAGATAAAAGATAGGGAAGTGAGAGGATGGGGAGAGGGAGGGGTGAGGGAGATAGGGAAGATGGGAGAGGTGAGGAAGTTTTTCGGAAAAGGGGAAAGGAGAAAGGAGAAAAAGTATTTTTTATCCCTTTACAGCGTTTCTCAAAAATCCTCGGTACATTACCCTTTTGCCTCTTGCCTCTTGGTAAAACCCGAAAACCCGTACCTCATCTCCCTGAAAAAGGCCGTACCTTATTCTCTTGGCTCCCGGCTCCCGGCTCCCTCACCTCCCTTATCGCCCGACGTTTCCCTGCCCGAACGGAACAGGGGGAAGGTTCGATTAGACTGAAAGAGAGCGACTAAGCGAGGAAAAACGCGCGAACCATGCAGGGAACTTTCCAAGATATCGATATCCGGGAACTTTTACAGCTGATCGAACTGGGTCAAAGAACGGGAGAACTGTATATCGAGGCCGACCCGAACCGAGCGGGGAGGGAAACTCTTTCGCGATCGTGGTTTCTCTTTTTCATCAACGGACGGATCGCTTACGCCGTCGAGCGATCGGACGGGCCTCTCGATCGCTTACGGGACTACCTGTACCCGGCCGGGATAGAAATTCGAGACGGGGGCCGGGGGCCGGAGGGGTCGAGCGATTCCCCGGAGCTAGAATACACGCGTTTATGGTGGTTAATCACGGAAAAAGAGCTTTCTCCGTTCCAAGCGCGCGCGATTCTGGAAGCGATGATCCGGGAAACCCTATTCGATCTCTTCGGGTTGCGGCGGGGAGCTTTCGTTTTCCGAGGCGGGCCGGCGATCGCTCCCGCGTTGCTCTCCTTACCCCTCTCGCCGCTCCTACCGGAAATCGCCCGTCAAACGCGACAGTGGCGAGCTTTCTCCCCCCTGATCCGGCAGGCCGAACAGTCTATCAGCATCTCCCGAGACAGCGAATTAAAAGCGGCCTTGCCCGAGAAAGCCTATCGGAACCTCGCGGGGTGGGCGCGTCAGAAAACGACCCTGCGGCAATTATCCCGGTATTTACGGCGAGATATGGCGACGATCGCCCGGAATCTCTATCCCTACGCCCAGAGAGGCTGGTTATCCCTGAGCGATTCCCCGGACGGAACGGTAGTCGGGGGCGACGGGGGGACGATCGGGACGGGGAGAGGGGAAGTGCCGCGTATCGTCACGATGGGGAAAACCCTGGGCGAAAAAATCGGTTCCCTGTTAGCGGGAGTTCGGTGTCGGCATACCGAGTTAAACGGTTCCCCGGAAGCCTGGAATTCCCTGGTGGCGATCGAACCCGCCGCGATCGTTTGCGAGATCGCGGCCGCGCCCCTCGACGGCTACGAACTCTGTCGCCTCCTGCGCGGTTCGAGACCGTTCCGCTCGACCCCGATTCTCCTGGTGGCCGGCATCGGCGAAGAGATCGATCGACGGCGGGCGAGGATGGTCGGGGCGACCGATTCCCTGAACGAACCTTTCGGGAAAGAAGAATTCCTCTCGTCGCTCGCCCGCCATCTCCCGCTCGATCGATCGAGCGGGGAGACGGAAAAATTCGCGCCCCGATAGTGGTTTTTATCGCGAGATTTGGGAACTCTAGTGATGACCCCCGCGAGGGTCAACCGAATTGTTGTCGAGAGGGAAATCACCCGTTATGAAATCAGACTGTCCGGGAGGGAACTATGCGATCGATGACCGCTCGTAGGATCGGCGCGAGCTATCGGGGATTATCGGCGATCGTCCCCGTCCATCACGTAGGTAGGGAGTTATGAGCGAAATTTTGCTGGTAGAAGATAGCCAAGTACAACGGGAAATTATTTGCGATCTGCTGAGAAATAACGGGATCAAGGTCACGATCGCTACCGACGGGATCGAGGCTCTCGAACACATTCAACGCTCGAATCCCGACCTGGTGGTTCTCGATATCGTCATGCCGCGCATGAACGGTTACGAGGTCTGTCGTCGCTTGAAATCCGACCCGAAAACGAAAAACGTTCCCGTGATCATGTGTTCTTCCAAGGGAGAGGTGTTCGATCGCTATTGGGGCATGAAGATCGGGGCGGATGCCTACATTGTCAAGCCTTTCGACGCGGTGGAACTGATCGGGACGATCAAGCAACTGCTGAGAAGATAACCCCCGGCGCGTCCGGTACCCTTTTTGGTTGAAGGACTGGAATGATGAACAATCCCGACCTATTGGCCGGAAACGGTCAGAACCTCGCCACCGATCCGGGGGAATTACAAACCCCCGTCGGGGAACTTCACCTGCGCTTCTATCTGCCGAGTCAGGACGAGTTCGCCCTACCCGCCTTCAGTATTCGCGAGGTCATGCAACAACCCCCCGATCGGATCACCCCGATTCCCAACGCGTCCCCTTTACTGCTCGGCACGATCAATTTACGGGGGCAGGTGATCTGGGTCGCCGATCTCGGTCAATTTCTCGGGGATAGCGGGCGCCTGAACACCGAGCGGGCGGAAATTCCCGTGATCGCCATCGAGGAGCAGGAAACCATTCTCGGTCTGGCCATCGATCGGCTCGGCAATATGGAATGGCTCGATCTCGATCGACTGGAGACCGCGAGCCGGATTCCCGACCATATCGCTCCTTACGTCCAGGGAGAGTGGGTTCTCGAACAAGAATCGCGGACTCACCTGAGACTGCTCGATCACGTCGCTATCTTACGCTCCGCCCGATGGGCGGCCTGAAAAGCGAGAGATCGCCCGTCAACTATCCGGGAACTGTCCCGCGCGCCTTTTCTGACTCGTCACGCTCGATTCGCCCGTTCCGAACTTTTAACTGTGAACTTCTACTAGGAGGTAGGCAAATGCCGTCAGGGACAGAATACGCGAAACTTTACGGACAGGCCAACGCGGCCTATTGTCAGGGTGATTTAGAAGAGGCCGCTACGATTCTCCGAGAGATGATCGCCAAGTATCCCGACGATCCGAACGTGATTCTCTTACAGGGTCATATCCATCTGAGACTCCAACAATACCCTCTCGCCCGCGACTGCTACGAGGTCGTTCTCCGCGTGGCGAACACTCCCGAGAACACCGACCTCCTCGACTACGCCAGGCGGGGGATCGATCAGATCCGGCAAGCGCAGGAAGATCGGGAGTTCGCGCTCGCCGCCACCGAGGGAATCGCCTACAGCGAGGGCGCTTCCACCCCCGGCGCGTACTCGGACGAGCCGGAATTCGACGATCGATGGGCCGAGGAAGACGGCGAGGAGGCCGACTGGTCGAACGACGGCCTCGAATGGGATAGCGTCCTCTTTAGCGGCGACGATGTAGACGAACCCACGGTCGGTCAGGTAGCTCCCGGCCGTACCCCCCTCAAACCCTCGCCGGCCAATCGGGAGCGCGCCCAAGAAACCGCACTGCACTGGTCGGACAACGAACCGGACGAGGAATCGCCGTTTCCGTTTCTCGACGAAGAAGATCTCCCGGACGAGGACGAATTTACCGGATCGTTCGCCGATACCGGGGAATCTACCTTCGTCGTCTCTTCCGATCTCCGGGGAAATCCTCTCGGCGGCTACGGGAACGGCGATCCGGGCGATCGGAGCGGGTTCTCCCGGGGCGATCGGAGCGGGGATAGCACGTTCGTGAACGGGTCGGAATCGCTGTTGAAGACGAGGGGAAGCCAGTCGCGAGAGAACCTAGAGGACGAGGAGGGATTCGGCTTTAACGACGAGGATCTCGAAGGATTGTCCGATTTTGCCGATGTCGTTAGCTCTCTCAGCGATTCCGCTCTCTTCGCCCGCTCCGGCGATCTGCTCGGCGAGGGTCTTTCCGGCGATCTCGATGTATCCTTCACCGGGATGTCCGCCCCGACCTCCCTACCGTCGGACATTCGCGAGAGGAAAGATCCCGTTCTGGCCGGCGCGTCCGAGCGCCTGCTCAAACCTACTGTCGAGGTAGATCCGGGAAAACTCGCGTTTCTGGTCAACGCTCCCTTAAAACGAAAATCGTTACTCCTGGCCGCGCTCGCCGGGATCGTGCCGGTCGTCACGATTTTCACCGTTAGCTCGATCGCCTGGATCGCGTCCCCTCACCCCCCTCGCGAGAACGCTCCCGCGAAAGTGACCGGTAAAACTCCCAAAAAACCGGCCCCGAAAACTCCGGCCGCCAAATCCCCGACACCGGCGACCATCTCTCCTTTCAGCCAACCGATCCTGATGATGATGTTTCTCGCGGGCGGGGGAACTTTCGCCCTGACCTGGTTGGCCGGACAGTTGGCGATCGGCCAGATGAAAAAAACCCTGACCGATTTACAAACGCAGTTCGACAGTATCGCCGACGGCAACTTTAACGTGAAGGCGACGATCTACTCGGAAGACGAACTCGGCCAATTAGCCAGCCGTTTTAACCAGATGACGCGGGTGATCTCCAAGACCACCAGCGAGGCCCAACGCCGGGCCGCCGATACCGAACGGGCCCAGGAGGATTTACAGCGCCAGGTGATCCGGCTTCTCGATGACGTGGAGGGAGCTTCCCGCGGCGATCTAACGGTCGAGGCCGAGGTGAGCGCGGACATTCTCGGCGCGGTGGCCGACGCGTTTAACCTGACGATTACCAAGCTCCGGGAGATCGTGCGGCAGGTGAAAAAAGCCGCCAAACAGGTCAATCAGAGTTCGACCGATAGTGAGGCTTTCGCCCGGAACCAATCCCGCGACGCGTTGAGAATGGCGGAAGAGTTGGCGGTCACGTTGAACTCGGTGCAGATGATGACCGAATCGATCCAACGGGTAGCCGAAAACGCCCGCGAGGCCGAGGAGGTCGCCCGTACCTCGTCGATTACCGCGCTCAAGGGCGGGGAATCGGTCGAACGAACGGTGGCGGGGATTTTACAGATCCGCGATACGGTGTCGGAAACGGCGAGAAAAGTGAAACGGTTAGCGGAAGCCTCGCAGGAAATCTCGAAAATCGTCGCCCTGATCTCGCAGATCGCCTCTCGAACCAATTTGCTCGCGCTGAACGCTTCGATTCAAGCGGCCAGAGCGGGAGAGGCGGGACGGGGTTTCGCTATCGTCGCCGACGAGGTGCGTCAGTTGGCCGATCGCTCGGCGAAATCGCTCAAGGAGATCGAGCAGATCGTTTTACAGATCCAATCGGAGACGGGATCGGTGATGACGGCGATGGAGGAGGGTATCCAGCAGGTGATCGACGTGACCGAGCGCTCGGAACACGCGAAAAAATCCCTGGAGGATATCATTCAAGTTTCCAACCGGATCGATACCCTGGTGCGATCGATCACCGCGGATACCGTGAAACAACGGGAAAACTCGAAAAACGTGGCCGGGGTCATGCAATCGGTGGAGTTAACCGCGCAGGAAACCTCCCAGGAGTCCCAACGCGTGGCGGGATCGCTTCAGAAACTGGTGGCTATCTCTCGCGACCTGCTCGCTTCTGTAGAACGATTCCGGGTGGACGTGGACGAAACGAGATAGGAAATCCGAGACGGTAGCCAGAAAGTTTTCAGCGGTCGCGCGTCGTTCTCGCTCCATCGTTGTTCCCCGCGCGATCGAAACCCCGGAACCGCTCCTCGCGCCCCGCTCTCGGAATCTCGTACCCGTTCTGTCCATCCCGTCCGCCGGAGACGATCCGAGTGGAACCGCGATGAACTTCGATCGAACGCTACAACGATCGATTCTTCCTTCCTCGATCGATTCTCCCTTCCTCCATCGGGACCTCTCAAATCCACCGGAAATATCGCAGGGCTTCCAAAATTCCCGCCGCGTATTTCGATCGGGCGAGATAATGTCCGTCACTACCCCTCTCGTCGTACCACCGCGATAATTCCGGCCTCGCGTTCGCGACGATCGCCCCCTTACTACCGATTTCAAATAAACCGATATCGTTACCCGAATCCCCGCACACGAGGGATCGATCGAGCGGAACCCGTAAACGTTCCCGGACATATTCGGTCGCGTTGCCTTTACCGCTCGAAACCGGCAGGATATCCACGTCCCGGCCGCTACTGAAAATCACCCGCGCGGGAATTTCCGAGCGCGTTAACGCGTCCTGTAAGCGTTCGATCGATTCCGGTTCCGCTGACGGGGAGAAAAAATAACTCACTTTCCAAGTATTCTGTTCTTCCTCCGGCTGGGGAGTGAGAAAGGAAAATTCGCCCGCGATATCCTCGACTTTTCGCCGATTCCAATCCCGCGATAAAATTTCCGCCCAATCCTCGTCCCGTCGCTCTCGCCGGTAAATTTCACTGCCCACGGAAACGATCCAGTAATCCGGTTCTAATAAATTTTCCCTCGTCTGTAATCCCCGCGCGGAACCGTAGGATCGACCGGTGGCGTAGACTAAATAAAAATCCTCCCTTCGATCGAGGATACATCGATTGAACTCGCGCGTGGCGGCTTCATCGCCGACTAAAGTGTGATCGAGATCGGTAACGATTAAATATTGACTCATTCAAGTAACCTTTTTTCAGCGTTCAGTTGTTGATAGAAATCTAGCAATTTCTGGCGGATATAATTTTAATTGCCTCAACAAAATCCATTGCACATTTTGATAACCCTATTGCCTATCTTAACCAGGAAATTCATGTCGAGCGACCGCTTAAGACCCTCCCAGTTGTTGGGTTTCGCATCATTCAATCCAACCTACGAGACAAGATTTTTCGGTCGATCCCGACTCTTTTTTAGTCTATCGCCGCGCGTGTTCTTCTAATAACTGTCCCGCTCTGGGTTTAAAAAGGAGATAGAAAATCATTTCCACGTAGCGCAATAATTCCTCGCGGTTTTCCTTGGAAGCGTGATTCCAAAAGCCGTAAATTCGGGCGAGGGAAAGGAGGCGACCGGTGTGAATTTTCCAAGTATAGTTACTGTACACCCGATCGATCGCGGCCCGCGATATTTTCTCCCAGTATCCCGGATCTCGATCGCAGAGATTGAGAAAATCGAGGATAATCTCGGCCATCTCGTCCGGTTGGGTGGGATTAATTAGAAAACCGTTTTTCCGATCCCGGATAATCTCTAGCGGCCCCCCGAAACGGGTGGCGAAAGTGGGTAAACCGGTGATCATCGCTTCGAGGATCGTTAACCCGAAAGCCTCGAATAACGCGGGTTGAACGAAAATTCCCTTACGATCGGCGATTACCCGGTAGATCTCGCCGCTATCGGCTTTCGGGAGCATGATTCCTAACCAGCGCACCTTATTATACAGGTCGTATTGATCGATAATACGGTACAGTTTCTCGATCTCGGCGGCCTCTTCGCGATCGGTACTGTCCTCCACTCTCAATTTTCCCGCGATCAGGATTAAATTACAGCGTTCCTGCAATAACGGGTTCTTGCCGAAACATTCCGCCAATCCCGTCAGGTTTTTAATGCGATCGAGCCGGGCCATCGAGAAAATCGGCCGTTTCTCGGGGTCTTCCAGTTTACCGAACACCCGATCGCTATCCTCCAGGGTAAACAAAAGCTCTTCCAAGCGTTCCCTTTCCCCTAACAAGCGATTTTCCGAGTTCGTGTGCGGGAAATAGTAACTTTCATTCACTCCCGGCGGAACGACGTTAAATTTCGGGCTAAATAGCTCGATCCCGTTGACGACGTGATAGAGATCCGGCATGGTAAAACACTGGTAGGATTCGTACTGTCCCACGCTATCGGTCGTGCCGACGATCTCCTGATAACTACTGCTGATGACGAAATTCGCCGCGTTCATCACGATTAGATCGGCGGTAAATTGCAGGGAAAAATGATATTGGCTCTCCAACTCCTGCCAATAAAGATTACTAAAAAGATATTTCGATTTTTCGAGCGCGTGGGCGATAATACACTGGGTTACTTTCAATTTCCGCGCCAGAAGGAAAGCCACTAAATTCCCGTCGGAATAGTTGCCGACGATCAGATCCGGTCTTCCCCGCAATCGCGCGAGTAATTCTTTCTCGGCATCGATGGCGAAGGTTTCCAGATACGGCCAGATCTCGAAGCGCGAGATCCAATTCCGGGTAACGTTGGGGTTGAAGTCCCGGAAAGGAACGCGTAGGATGTGGACATTTTCCGTCCCGTAAACTTTTTCCAGACGTTCGTTACAGCGTGTCCCGTCGCTGTTGGGGATTAACCGGGTGAGGATGATAATTTGGGGTTCGATGTTTAATCCGGCTAATCCGGCGTTGATAATGTCTTCTTTGAGTTGTTTCTCCAGATTTCTCGCCTGATCTAGCACGTACACCACCTGACCCCCGGTATCCGGCCGGCCTAACACCCCCTCCTGACCGAACCACCCGTGAGGGGTGACGAGGACGATCCGGAAGATCATCGGGATACGGGAGAGAAATTCTTCGAGAGCGAGATGATCGGGTGAATCTATGAGTCGATCGAGTAATTCTAGCGTTTCTTTGACCCTTTCGGCGGTATTTCCCCACCCCGGCTCGAATCCCATCTCTTGAAATTTAAAGCGGAATTCCTGGTAGGGCGTTTCGGGATCGTAGGTTTCCAGGAGGGTGATGGCGTTTTTGACCCGATCGAAAAGTTGACGCTGGTTGTTGACGCGATCGTTAATGAGAAGTTGCACCCCGTTATAGTGATGCAATCTCAAAAAATCGAAGGCGAGTTCGAGTAATCTGCCGTCCGATCGAAACAGTTGACTCGATAGATAGCGATTGAGAAATTGTACCCCCGAACCGATATTTTTCGGGTCGCGGATCACGGGGGAGTAATCGTAGAAGGGATGGAAATCGATTTCTAGGAGATCGCCGGATTCGGGGTGATAATGGTTCACGAACCGATCGCGGAGATCGAGTAAATCCTGCACCGACATCATCTCGTAGGAGAGATCGTCGGTTAAGAGAATCGCTTGCTGTTGCCCGATTTTCGGACGCACGACCCAGCAATAGGTCTCGCTATCGAGAATGATTTCCTGGGTGTAGTAGGTGAGTTTTTGGAGTAGGGAAGATTGACAGAAGCGTTCGGATTTGGCCCGATCGATACAGTATTGAATAAAGGTATTCAGGATATCGTTATGCAGTAAATATCTCTGCTCTTGTTGGCGTAGCTGGTGCAAAAACTGCTGTAAATCGCTTTTTTCGGGGCTGGTGAGTATCGCCTCGATTAGCTCGATCATACTGGTCTCTCTAACTCTTCTTTCCTTATCCTAGATCTCCCTGTAGCGCCTTTTTTTAAAAACATCTCCAAGAGTGAACTTAACGGGAAACCAGATCTATCTAAAGATAGAGAAAACCCGATCGCCTTCTCCCGATCGAGCGGGTTCGATCGATCTCTTTTCTCACCTATCATGAATTATTATTCTTGTCAATATTTTTTTGTCACACGATTCGGGTTACGGTTCCGTTAAAAGTCACGAGTTTGGCGATCGGGGGATCTCGCGATTCGATCGTCTCCCGACGATTTTACACGCCGAAAAAATCCTCGTCGAGAATTCGATCGATCGAGAAGGGACAGATGGACGGATACTCGCTTTCCGCGGGAACCCGAACGCCGAATCTCGCCAGTTTTCCCTCTTTAATCGCCAGTTTCCGCACGTCCGGATAGGCTATCTCGATCGCTTCCGATAAAAAACTTTTTAGCGAGGGAGTATTGTTTACATTATCGAGAACTCTTTGTCGGTGTTCTAATATCGAACTATACCAGCTTCCCGTCATCGTTTCCGGTGCGTCCCGCTGAACTCTTACCTTGAGTAGATGACACAATAAAATTCTCAAGTTACTCGTCAATCCGTTTTTTTCGGACTTTCCCGAATCCACCAACTCCTCGATCAGATGCTCGATATCTAGCGACTCGAAATCCCGTTGCTGTAACTGTTCGATCGTTCGATCGATCCATAATTGTAAATCTCGATCGTACAAAGTATCGGCCATAATCTAAATCCTCTTTCGTGTACCGATTTCTTTGGTTCTAGCGGGGAGACGGGTGAGGGGAAAGCCCGATCCGGATACCTTTCCCCTTTTCCCATCGCGGGGAGCATCCCATTTTTGCGCTAAGTATAAAAACTTAGCGGATCTCTCCGTTGAGATAGGCGCAACGTAAATTTAAATACCGGGGTATGTTATCCGCTTTCCACTGAGCCCCGACGATTTTCATCCGGTTGCCGATTTGTTTAATCGCCGACTCGACACTTCCCGAACCGATACAAATTCCTAATTCTTGATACAAGCTATAATCGGGAATCCTCGAACGATGTTTTGGCACGTAAGCTCGAAAATTGCGCGCCTCCTTACCTGACCATCGCGAAATTTCTCCTAGACCCTCATCTATCTGTCCTTGCCATAAATAATTCTCGACTCTTTTAATCAGAAGTGTTGAACGATAGAAACAAAGCGATAAAAAAAAGCCTCTAAGATGATATAATAGAGGCTATATTTCAATTAAATACTGATTTAATGCTATCGAACCTACCCTCGCTTGTCAAGAAAGTTCTCGGTCGTCTACCCGATGACGATTATCCGAAATTAACCACGAGACTATTCGCATCAATTTGGTTAAATTACGTTCTCGACCCCGGTATCGAGAGCATGAGAGGACTATTTCAACAACTGAACTTACAGGGAATCGAGATCGACATTAGTACGTTTAGTAAAGCCAGTAATCATCGAGACCCGAAAATTCTAGAGAGAATTTTTGAAGAATTAAATCGAGAATTAAAGCGAAATAATCCCAATAAAAATCTCGGCTTTTTCCCGGTCGATTCAACGATAGTTACTCTAACCAGCAAGCTTTTATGGACACTAGGAATCCATCAATTAAAATTGTTCGCCGGGCTAGATTCACTGACCTCGGAAGTGGGTGGAGTCCATCTTCATTTCGGAAACGGTCACGATAGTAAATACGGGGAAGAAACTTTAGACGCAACTCCCGTGAACCGAGTCCTGATGATGGATAGAGGATTTTGTAAGCTAGAGAGAATCGAGCAATTACTCGGGGAGGAAGAACGATACTTTCTCATGAGATTGAATTTAAATACGACCTTAGAAAGTCGAGAGAATGGCATTTATCAAATCGGTAAACAAGGAGAACTTCTCGCAAGAGTGATTGTTTTTCGAGACGAAAAAGGAAAAGAATATCGTTTGGTTACGAATTTGCCAAGTTCGGGAGAAAGCGGTTTTACCGACGAAGAAGTTAAAGAACTTTATCGACAGAGGTGGCAAATAGAACTTCTTTGGAAGTTTTTAAAAATGCACTTAAAGCTAGACCGAATTATCACGAAAAATACCAACGGTATCACGCTTCAAGTTTACGCAAGTTTAATCGCTTATCTTTTTCTCCAATTGTTAGAAGTAGCGAGTTTTGTCGGACAGAAAATTCTCGACAAACTTCGGTGTCTTTTGAGTTTTATGAAATCGGAAAAAAGTTTCGTGCATTGGTTTGACAAACTAGCGTTTTCAAACTAAATTCGGGATAGATAGAGTTGCTATATTCTCTAGTATTAAGTTTTGTTAAGTGATTCAACACTTCTGAGTTCAACCCACGTTAGCATCATGCCAAGAGTTACAATGGCTCTAGAAAAGTACGAGACAGCATTGGCAAAAACTCAAAAATATTGGGAAAGGGTTGATTAGTGGGATACACACGAAATAGGAGGCGATGAAAATGGTATGGATATTTAGTTTGTCGGCAGAATGTGGTTCTGACGAGGGCAACGCCCATCAATTTGCCGAACATTTTGAGGGAGTATCATGGGTACTGTCAAATAGTCAACCGTACCGGTGCCGCGCGGACAGATTTCAAGACCTAGAAGAAAACTGGTGGTGTCGGATTTCGCCCGATAATCTTAGTGAAGTGGGTATAGACAGCCCTGAAAGCGCTTACTTAATGACAGAGTTAGGTATCTTACTTTATCAGTCTCTACGATTTGCTCCCCCATTCCGTTACGCGCTAGTTGGTGTTGAAGTCGATGAATTCAGGACTTACAGCGAGCTTATCGAAGAATCCTCCAACCTGTCTATTCCCGGACTGGTTTTAGCCAAATCACTCGAACGAGAGTTAGGAATATTGCCATTATTTCGACCCTTTAGCCCTAGTTATGTCTGGCAACCCTACGCGGGAGAAGTCTACAATCCCCTCATGACATCCCCGAACCTGAAAAGCAAGCTCGATGAACTATTAGCTGTAAGTTGATCTCGAAAGCGAAGATGAACTAACAATTACAACGTTATCCGGAAAATTTCGATCGACCTTGAGCGATCGAACGAGAACAAGAATTTACGCGCCGAATATCCCCCCGAAAAAGTCGGGGATCTCGTCTGAAAATCCCCGACCTCTCCAAACGATCTCAACTTACGCCAATCCGACTAATTTCTCGCTGAGATCCCACATTTTCTCGGCTCTCGCGTCGTCGCGCGCTTGGGGGGAAACCCGTTGCGCGAAAGATTTCCCGTCTTTCTTCTGACGGTTGCCCCAACTCCAGTAAACCCCCGATTGACGGTATTCCGGATCGGCCACGACCATCGCCACCCGTTCCCCGGCTAACTCTTGAGAAACATAGCCCCCAGTGATATTTTTCTGGAACAGGGGGAAGAGTTTTTGGAACAGGGGGTAATGGTTGCGGAAGAGGGGAGTATCGGCCACGCAACCGGGATAGAGAGAGGTGAACGTGATGCCAGTCGAGTCGTGATAGCGTCGGTGCAGTTCGCGCATCGTCAGCACGTTGCAGACTTTACTATCCTTATAAGCTTTCACCGACTCGAATTTCTTGCCGTCGGCCATAGAAATCGGCTCTTTAAACCCTTGCTCGAACCCTTCCAGATTTCCCAAATCCGGACGCGGGGGAATTTTTCCACCCAACTCGTCCGGGTTATGGGTGACGGTTCCCAGGATCACCAGACGACGGTCTTCCGCGGGGGAATTTTTCAGATCTTCTAGGAGGAGATTCGACAGCAGAAAATGGCCGAGATGGTTGGTCGCCATGCTCAACTCGTACCCTTCCGGACTTCTCAAGGGTTCTTTGAGTAGGGGCATATAAATCGCGGCATTGCACACTAGCGCGTTTAGGGGTCTACCCATCGCCCGGAAATTTTTCACGAAACGCCGCACCAATTCTAGGGAACCGAGATCGAGATATTCAATAATCGTGCTGTCCCGAGGAAGATTTAATTCCCGCGAGACCTGTTCCATTTTCGGAATATCGCGACAGGCTAGAACCACGTACCAACCCCGATCGCACAGGGCCTTGGCCGCGTATAAACCGACACCGGAAGTCGTACCGGTAATGATGACCGTAGGCTTTTGTTCTTGTACCATTTTCTTATAATTTCGGGAATCGATCGGGATACGATCTCTCGGGAAAATGTGGTCTTGATTTTCTCCCTGTAAAGAGACCCGATTATAAATTCTATCGGTTGGATCGATCGACCTCGCGAAAGCCTTTACATAACTTCAAATATACCGAAGTGCGGACTGCCGGCAACGTTTCACGATTCACAAAAATCTATCGCGCCCATTGAAAAAGTCGGGGAGATGTCCCCCCGACTCGGTGTTTCTAAAATCCCGGATTAAATTACCGCGCTAGGTTGTTTCTGGCTGAAAAACGCGCCTAGAACCTGTTCGGCGATCTGCGGACTCGTTAAACCGAGATCGGCGAAGGATTCTTCCGGTTTCGCGTGATCCACCAGTTTATCGGGAACCCCGAAGCGCTTGACGGGAACGAGAATATTCTCGTCGGCGAGCGCTTCTACTACCGCGGAACCGAAACCACCCATCAGACAGCCTTCCTCTAGCGTCACCACCTTACCGATCCGTCGGGCGAGGGGGAAGATAAGTTCTGTATCGAGGGGCTTGACAAAACGGGCGTTTACCACTGTAGCCTCGATTCCGTGTTCGCTGAGAATTCCCGCGACCTGCATGGCGGTATTGACCATCGTGCCGTAACCGAGCAGGAGAACATCGTCACCGTTGCGAAGGATCTCGCCTTTGCCGATGGGGATCTCTTCCCATCCCTCTTCCATGAGGGGAACCCCTAACCCGTTACCGCGGGGATAACGCATGGCGATCGGGCCGGTGGTATGATTGACCCCGGTGACGAGCATCCGCTGTAATTCTGCCTCGTCCTTGGGAGCCATGATCGTCAGGTTGGGAATACAGCGTAGGTACGCGATATCGTACATCCCCTGATGGGTGGGGCCGTCCGCGCCGACGATTCCCGCGCGATCCATGCAGAAGAAAACGGGGAGATTTTGAATACAGACATCGTGAACCACCTGATCGAAGGCGCGTTGTAGGAAGGTGGAGTAAATCGTCACCACCGGACGCATTCCCTCGCAAGCGAGACCCGCGGCCAGTGTTACCGCGTGTTGTTCGGCGATACCGACATCGATATATTGTTTCGGTAGTTTCGCTTGAAATTTATCTAACCCGGTTCCCGTGGCCATCGCGGCGGTGATGCCGATGATCCTGGGGTCATTTTCCGCCAGTTTCGTGAGAGTTTGACCGAAAACCGTGGAATAGGCGGGGGGTTTGGGCTTATTAGACGGGATGGGTTTCCCGGTGGCGAGGTTAAAAGGATTCTGCGCGTGGTAGCCGACCTGATCTTTCTCCGCGTGTTCGTAGCCTTTGCCTTTGACGGTGGCGACGTGGACGAAGACGGGACCGTGAACTTTGTGCGCTTGTTTGAAGGTGGTAATTAATTCTTGCAGGTTGTGACCGTCGATCGGGCCGAAATATTTAAAACCCAATTCCTCGATCACCGCGCCGACTTTGGGAACCGCGAGACGTTTCATCCCCTCTTTGAGTCGTTCCATTTCCGGGGTGAGGGAGTCACCGAAGAAAGGTAGGTGTTTGAATTGTTCTTCGAGGTTGTCGGTGATAAATTGGACGGGATCGCTGAGACGGACTTTATTGAGATAGCGGGAGATCGCGCCGACGTTGGGGGAGATGGACATCTCGTTATCGTTGAGAACGACCATCACGTTAGTGTTCGGTAGGTGTCCCGCGTGGTTGATCGCTTCTAGGGCCATCCCTCCCGTCAGAGCGCCGTCACCGATAATCGCCACGACTTTAAAATCCTCGCCTTTCGCGTCGCGCGCGAGGGCCATGCCTAACGCGGCGGAAATGCTGGTGGAAGCGTGGCCCGCGCCGAAGTGGTCGAATTTACTCTCGCACCGTTTGAGATAACCGGCGACCCCATCTTTCTGGCGCAGGGTGTGGAAATTTTGATAGCGTCCGGTGAGAAGTTTGTGCGGATATGCCTGGTGTCCCACGTCCCAGATCACTTTATCCCGATCGAGGTCGAGAGTTTGATAGAGGGCGACGGTGAGTTCGACCACTCCCAATCCGGGGCCGAGATGTCCCCCGCTCGCGGCGATCGTTTGTAAATGTTTTTCTCGAATCTGACGGGCGATTTCTTCTAATTGACGGAGTGATAAACCATGTAACTGGTTGGGATGGGTGATTTCACTTAGATGCATATCGGCTCTTTCTCTAAAATAATTTATCCCTTACCTCACTGTATAGGATCTTAACCCCGTCGCGGAAAATGATGGGGGCGATCGGAAACAGGGGGATGGGAGATGGGGGGATGAGGGAGGTGAGGGAGATGGGGAGTGGGGAGAGCGTTATCCTGTCGATCTGGATCGGAAAAACCTAGAAACTTTGTTTCCCACAAAAAAGGGCGAGAAAACGCTACTCCCTACCCTCCTGCCTCCTGCCCCCTGACTCCCGAACCACACGACAATTTTTGAATTCCGGGCAGATGTCTACGGATTCAACAGCGAATTCCGAACGATCCAAGTAACCACGCCACTGACCAGGGCGGTAAAGGCGATAATAACGACCTGTCGCCAAATTTTAAATTCTCCGACTTTTTCCGCGAGGTCGGGAATTTTATCGATCGGCTTGATTCTCTCGTTCAGCCCGCTAATTTTCGCGTCTAGGGCTTTCATATCCCCTTTGATATCCGATTGCCCTAGCTCTAAAGTCTTCTGTCCGGTTTCTAGGTTGGTTAATCGGGTTTCGATCGCCTTCTGTCCGGTTTCTAGGTTGGTTAATCGGTTCTCGATCGCTTTCTGTCCGGTTTCT
The DNA here is from genome assembly GCF_036688125.1 of Pannus brasiliensis CCIBt3594. Lineage (NCBI taxonomy): Bacteria > Bacillati > Cyanobacteriota > Cyanophyceae > Chroococcales > Microcystaceae > Pannus > Pannus brasiliensis. The sequence continues at coordinate 57,285 of NZ_JBAFSM010000029.1, forward strand.
AGGTTGGTTAATCGGTTCTCGATCGCTTTCTGTCCGTTGACGATCAGGTCTTCTAAGCGTTTCAAATCGCTCTCGGTAACGGCTGTCATAGGATAAATCCTTCAGTAGAGATCGAATTTTCCACTTCCCCCACCTCTGCCCGTCACGCGGGGAATCCACTTTTATTATAGGAAGGCGATCGCTTTTCTACCCGCGATCGCCCGAATTCGATCGCGCGCGAAAGATAGGGAAAGAGAATTCCCCCTCGTTCGATCGGGATGTCCCGTCAAGACAGGAGGCTCGCCCGCGGGGATCGAAATAGGATAGGATAGGGGACAAAATCGTTTTTTACCTCTATATTGTCGATCGAGTAATATGGCAGAAGAAACCACCGCTCCCGAAACCCCGACCGCGGAAGCCGCCAAGCCCGCGAAAGCCCCTGCCGCCAAAAAACCGAAAGAACCGACGATCGAAGACAAACCGTTCGGGGAATTTATCGAACAGCATTTCCTTCCCGCGTTACAGGACGCGTTAACCAAGCTCGGTATTACCGATCTGGCGCTCGCGTTTCAAAAAGGGAAAATTCCCCTCGTCGGCGCGACGGGTGAGGATTGCTGGCAGGTGGCGGGCAGTTGGCTCGACAAAAAACGCCAGTTCACCATTTATTTTCTCGAAGAGAGCATCAACGGGCCGAAAGCTTTTTCCTACGGCGAGAACGATAAACCGCCCAGCACGATCGAATCGTTCATGATCGACGAGCGGAAGGTGAGTCTGGATCTCCTGCTGTTCTATACCCTACAACGGCTCAACGGCCAGAAGTGGCTGACGAGAAACTGAACGGAACCGTGACGAGCGATCGCTTGTCGGCGGTACAATGACTATAAACGACCACCGAACATCGATCGCCGATCCAGTGACCTATGCGAGTGTTTGTACTACTTTATAACGCGGGAACCGATAGCGAGGGTATCCACACGATTCAGATGGGACACATCAATAAAGTATTGATGTTTGAATCCGAGGACGACGCGACCCGGTACGCTCTGTTGTTGGAGGCGCAAGATTTTCCCGCCCCTGCTGTCGAGCGCATCGATTCGGAGGAAGTAGAAGAATTCTGTCGGAGCGCGGGGTACGAGGTGGAGCTAATCAAGGAGGGAATGCTGGCGATCCCCCCGGAGAGCAACGTCGAGGAACTCGACTGGCAAAAAGAAGAGGTTCCCCCTGCCGAGGAAGATCCCTCGGAGATCCCCGAGGCGGAATTAGACAGCATCCGGCGCCGTTTGGAGGGATTGCTGTAAAAGCTCGATTTCCGCGATCGATCGGGAATTTTCCCGCCGTATCGGGAATTTTAGCGATCGGCTTCCGTCCCGTTTTCCCGTACTATCACGGATCTTTTGTGATCTCGGTTATCGATCCCCCGCGATCTCTCTCTCCGGTAGACGTTGATAAGTATCATCCCGAAACTCGATCGAGATTACACCGAAAGATCCCTCGATCGGAAATGATAGAGACAAAGCGGATGTTTTAAGCTATATAGGCGTGTAAAGCTCTTTCAGGCTTCTTGATTTCAGCCCAGTTACACGCCTTTTTTACTTTTCAACAACTGAATCGGCCCTTCGGTATGGTGGGGAGTGGGGACACGGGGAACTTTTTCGAGACAATGAAGAAGGGGAAAAGCTTCTCGTGGGTTACGCCGCGCTAACCCCCCCCACGGCTAACTCCCCCACTTCACGCTACTTTTATCGATCTCCCCATTATTTATGATGACGAATCACGCCCCCGCTCTGAAACCCTCGGTATACTTTATCGGCGCGGGGCCGGGCGATCCCGAACTACTGACGGTCAAAGCCTATCGTATCCTCCAGAAAGCGGACGCGATCTTTTTCGCGAACTCCCTCGTTCCCCGACAGATCTTACAGGACACGCGCCCCGACGCGGAATTGATCCCCACCGGTAGCACCACCCTAGAGGATATCCTACCGATGATGATCGATCGAGTGCGAAACGGTCTTTCCGTCGTCCGTCTCCAATCCGGCGATCTCACCCTCTACAGCGCCATCCAAGAGCAAATGCAGGCACTGGTAGAAGCCGATATCCCCTTCGAGTTAGTCCCCGGTATCAGCGCCTTCCAAGCGGCCGCCGCCAAATTGGCCACGGAATTAACCATCCCCGAACTCGTGCAGACGATCATTCTCACCCGTATCGGTGGGCAAGCGTCCTCTATGCCCGAAGCCGAGGAATTATCCTCGCTCGCGGCGCATAAAGCCAGTTTATGCCTCTATCTCGCCGCCCGGCATATCGAATCGGCACAGGAGAAACTATTACAACACTACGCGGCCGATACTCCCGTCGCCGTCTGCTTTCGTGTCGGTTGGCCGGACGAGCGGATCTGGATCGTGCCGTTAGAGAGAATCGCCGAGTTAACCCGTCAGGAAAATCTCGTTAGAACCACTCTTTATCTCATTAGTCCCGCGTTAAATAATCTTTCCCCGGCAAGATCGCGACTTTATCACCCCGGACACTCTCACCTGTTCCGTCAGAATCGATAGGATGGAGGCGAGCTATCTTTTCGATAACCGACTATGGATATTAAAACGCCGGACTGGGTGAAAAACGCCGTTTTTTACCAGATATTCCCCGATCGATTCGCCCGAACCCACTTCCCGAAACTCGGTTTACTACAACCGCACGATCTTCAAGAATGGCACTCCGAACCGACGCTGTTCGGGTATAAGGGGGGCGATCTCTGGGGGGCGATCGAGAAGTTAGACTATCTTCAGGATCTGGGAATTAACGCGATTTACTTCACCCCCATCTTTCAATCGGCCGCCAACCACCGCTATCACACCCACGATTACTATCAGGTCGATCCCATGTTGGGGGGAAATGAAGCCTTCGACGCGTTTCTGGAAAAGGCCCACGCGCGCGACATCCGGGTGATTCTCGACGGGGTGTTCAACCATGCCAGTCGCGGGTTCTTTTTCTTTCACGATATCCTGGAAAACGGCAAGGCTTCCGCGTGGCTCGATTGGTTCCGGATCGAGGATTGGCCGCTGTCTCCCTACGACGATAGCCAGCCCGCGAATTACGCGAGTTGGTTCGGAATTCGCGCCCTGCCCCAGTTTAACCACGATAACCCGCAAGTTCGCGAATATTTGATGCGGGTGGGCGAGTATTGGATAGAAAAAGGGATCGACGGTTGGCGCTTGGATGTCCCCTTCGAGATTAAAACCCCCGGTTTCTGGCAAGAATTCCGCAGTCGGATAAAAAACATCAATCCGGAGGCGTATATTGTCGGGGAAGTTTGGCACGACGCGCGGCAATGGCTGGACGGTTTGCAGTTCGACGGGGTGATGAATTACCTGTTCACCGAGGCGACGATCGCCCTGGTGGCCGGCGATCGGGTGAAAATGAATTACGTGGACAAAGCCGCTTATAAACCCTATCCCGCGCTCACGGCGGAGCGATACGGGGAGAAAATCACGGAAATTCTGGCTCTCTATCCGTGGGAAATTCAATTAACTCAATATAATCTTCTCGATAGTCACGATACCGCCCGTTTGCTCACGATCGCCAGTGGGGATAAAGCGACCGTGGAGTTAGCCACCCTCCTGATGTTCACTTTCCCCGGCACCCCGAGCATCTATTACGGGGACGAGGTGGGGTTAGAAGGGGGGATCGATCCCGATTGCCGGCGCGCTTTCCCGGAGGAAAAAGACTGGGATCGGGAGGTTTTGGACTATCACAAGGAATTAATCTATCTCCGCCATCAATACCCGGCACTGCGGACGGGAAATTATCAGATTCTCTACGCGGACGAGATGGTGTACGTTTTCGCGAGAGTTTTGGAGCGTCACGAGATGATCGTCGCGGTTAACGTCGGGGAATCGTCGTCGCGAGTTTCGTTCTCGATCGACGGTTTACACTCGACCCCGCACCATATCCTCTACGGGAAAGGTCATGTTTCCTGGCATTCCGGACGGATCGAACTGAGTTTACCGGCTCGATCGGGCTGTATTATCGGGTAATCCAGGAGGCAGGAGGCAGGAGGCAGGAGGCAGGAGGCAGGAGGCAGGAGTCAGGAGTCAGGAGGCAGGAGTCAGGAGGCAGGAGTCAGGAGTCAGGAGTCAGGAGGCAGGAGTCAGGAGGCAGGAGTCAGGAGGCAGGAGTCAGGAG
>NZ_JBAFSM010000030.1:0-60368 GCF_036688125.1 Pannus brasiliensis CCIBt3594
CGATGCCCAACTGGTGGTAGGTGCTGGCTTGGGAATAGCGATCGCCGAACTCGACTTTGATAGCGAGAGCCTGTCGGTAATTCTCTCGCGCCTCCTCGAACTCCCGTAACTCCTGCGCGACCCTGCCTAACTGGTGGTAATCCGTAGCTTTCCAAAGCTGTTTTTGTCTTTCTTCTATATTACCGAGAACGTCATAAATTTCTAAAGCCTTTAAATAAGATTGTTTCGCTCGATCGTACTGCTTCGTCATTAGACAATTGGTAGCCATTCTTTCTAATGCGAATGTGACTTGATAGCCATATTCACTCACTAAAATTTCGGAAAAATAAGACTCTTGCGATTGACAAACAAACTCGGATAGTTTTAAATTATTTTGAACATCGTTAATCAACCTGAAGTATTTATAAAGACAAAAGAAAATATGAATACTCTCCCGATTCGCCAGACAGGTTTGCAGGGCGTTATAGAGATTTTCGTATTCCAAGCGACAGAAAAAGATTCCTAACTGTCGTTGTTGCGGGTCTTGCGATTCCATTAATTGATTGTAGGCATTCGCTAAAACTTGATAGTGATTTTTAAATCCTTCCTGTATCGCCTCCCGCATCGCGGGATCGAGCGCGTTGAGCTTTATTTTCAGAAAATAGGGAAACACCGGTTGAATGGTCAATAATGGACTTTCCTCCTCTATCGGTTTCAATAACCCCCGATCGATCGCCTCCTGAATCGCCGTATCGAAATCGGTAAAATCGAAACCCTGTAACGGTTCTAGTTTTTGTAATTGTTGAGCGTAATTCGGAATATCACTACGATCGATAAACCCGCTAAACGGTGCAAGACAAAGTAGCAATTTTTGCGAATTCTCCGAGAGATTGCTGTGGGAATATTCCACGCATTTGATAATACTTTTCGTTTTGTCCTCGCTGTCCGTATCCAGATCCCCGTCCGCGATCTGTAGCGCCTCCAGCACTTGCCCCGGTGACTGCCGTTTCAGATTCGGGAGAATCACCTCCATCGCAAGGGGATAGCCCACTAAAACCTTCATTAATCGCGTGAAATCCGCTTCCCCCTGCAACGATTCCGCCTGACTCCCCGCGTGACGTTCTAAAATCCGTTTCGCCAACTCCGTCCGCGCTTCTTGGTCTAACCCCCGCAAAGCATAAACATTCGTTTGAAACGTCGTATCCTTTAGCCATCCCTCCCCACTTCGCGAACCCAACACCACCCGCGTTTTTCCCCCCGACAACCGCGAGAGAAAATCCCGAAGTTTTTCCCGTTCCTCCGGCGCTAAAGTATTCGGAATCGCCAACGGTTCCCCCGTCACCGACTCCAGATTATCCAAGATCAAAACGTGATTCTCCGCGCGCAACAGCGTCACCATTTTCTGCATCCGCGCCACCGGATTCATCGCCTGAAAACGTCCCCTCTCGAAACGGTCATAGATTCCCGTCCCCAACGCGAATAAAATCCGCTCCAGCGTCCACGCGCTCTCGTCGTAGCCGAAATAGAAAATCCTCTCCGCGAACCGCGTTTTCTGCCACCATTCCCGGAGATAATTGAGTAAAGTGGTTTTTCCCGTCCCGCCCATCCCTTGCAGTAACAGGATATTCCGACGCAGTAACGCCCTCTCTACCCGCAGAATATCCAGATCCCGCCCGACGAACTGGTATTCCGGCTGAATAAAGCGAAACTCTCGCGCCTGTGCCTCGAAATAGGCTTCCTCTTCCCGCGCTGACAACTCCCGTAACGGAAAATTCACCGGCCGGTTACTGTACACCACCGGCAAAAGCCAATCCTCTAAGCGGATAGTTTCGTTAAAATACGCCCGTCTTTCCTTGCGGTTGAACAATTCCCGCCGTCCCAAGCGTATCGCTTCATCGATCGACTTCCCGCTAAAGAGGGATTTATATAACTTCTCGATGATAATTTCCGCCGCCGATACCGTCACACTGTAGCCCATCGCCACCACCATCTGCATCCCCGCGGCCATCAGACGACTACCGAGACTCGTCTCTCGATACTCCTCCCCCTGCCCCGAATCCCCGCGTAACTGCTTCCCCGACTGACAAGCATTGAGAATACAGACCGGAATCCCTTTACCCGTCAATAAATCCGCCATTTCCGTCGCTTCCACGAGATCGGCCGTTCCCTCTTCCTCCCCTTCCAACACCAGAAACGCCTTTACCCCCGTGTAGGGTTGTATCTGCTCGCGGCCGAAACGTTCGCGGTAGGTTAGGGGATTGGGTTCCGATGGTTTTGTCGAATTGAACTCCTTGTAGGTCAATAACGCCCCGTGCGTGTCAAAATGAACGATATGATAGTATCCCGCGCCCTTTTCCTCTAAATGCCTCGATAACGCTTCAAACGTCGCCGGTCGCAATAACTCCACATTCACCGGTAAGCGACTATTTTCGATACCCTCGACTAACGGCCGGGAAATCGTCCGGTAATTCACATCCTTTTTAGAAGGTCGCGCCACCACCAGCAGGAGATTAATCGTCGCCGATTCCGCCATTTCCGAGGCTGTAGCCGTCGATCGAAAGCTTTTTCGCACCATCACGCCCTCTACCGCGAACGGTCGGGGCAAATTCGGATCGCGGAGTGCCTCCCAGTGGAGCGCGTGAAACTCCGGATTGTTCCCCTCGATCTCGATCCGTAATTGTGCTAGATTTCCCTTATATCGAACATATTCCGCGTAAGCGTCGGGATTGGAGCGAAAAACCTGCTCGAATAAACTTTCCCCGTAAGCCTTGACACTATCCGCCGCTTCTTTCGCCTTCACCGTATCCAGAATCGGACACTGCAACCATTCCTCGAAATACCACTCTAAGCGTTTTTCCTCCCCCGCGCCGAAAGGATCGCGCACCGTCACCGGAAAGCGCGCTTGATGGTCGAATTCTAGAATGGCGGTAAATCCGGACTCGGTTTGTCCGTCCTCGCGAATGGTGATGGTAGGCATGATGGCAGAGATCGATCGACTGCCTCCAGTATAGCCAAGCAAAACGGGGAGAATCGCGAACCGGACGAGAGACACACGGCCGCATTGTAGGGGCCAGGTCTCGCGCCCGAACAATGCGGGATATCCCCCCCGAAACCCCTATCGTAGCGATTTTATTTTCCGCGACAGACCCGATGTTCCCCCGATCCCCATCGGTGGTAAGCTGTATGTTGGCTAATTTTAGAAAAACTTAACACTTTCCCGTTTCGGGAGTTATTGATTAGCGAAACCCCAGAGTAGACATAAACATGGTAGCGACAACAGAAACGAACGTCGGTAAAATCGTCCAGATCATCGGCCCCGTGATCGATGCCGAATTCCCTAGCGGTAAACTTCCCCGGATTTACAACGCCCTGACCGTCAAAGGCAAGAATTCCGCCGGACAAGACCTGTCCGTCACCTGTGAAGTGCAACAGTTACTCGGGGACAACCAAGTACGCGCCGTTGCCATGAGTAGCACCGACGGCCTGGTTCGGGGATTAGATATCGTGGACTCGGGCGCGCCGATTAGCGTTCCCGTCGGTAAATGCACCCTCGGCCGCATCTTCAACGTACTCGGTGAACCCGTGGACGAAAAAGGCCCCGTCAACGTGACGGAAACCTCCCCGATCCACCGTCCCGCCCCGAAATTAGTCGATCTAGAAGTAAAACCGAAAGTTTTTGAAACGGGGATCAAGGTTATCGACCTACTCACCCCCTACCGTCAGGGCGGTAAAATCGGCCTGTTCGGTGGCGCGGGCGTGGGCAAAACCGTGATCATGATGGAATTGATCAACAATATCGCGATCCAACACGGTGGCGTGTCCGTTTTCGGTGGCGTGGGCGAACGTACCCGCGAAGGAAACGACCTCTACAACGAGATGATCGAATCCAAAGTAATCAACCCCGATAACCCGGAAGACTCGAAAATCGCGCTCGTCTACGGTCAGATGAACGAACCGCCTGGAGCGAGAATGCGCGTCGGTCTGTCCGCGTTAACGATGGCGGAATATTTCCGCGACGTGAACAAGCAGGACGTTCTCCTGTTTATCGATAATATCTTCCGCTTCGTGCAAGCCGGTTCCGAAGTGTCCGCGCTTCTCGGTCGGATGCCCTCCGCGGTAGGATATCAGCCCACCCTCGGCACGGACGTGGGCGACTTACAAGAGCGCATCACCTCCACCAAAGAAGGTTCGATTACCTCGATTCAGGCGGTATACGTTCCCGCGGACGACTTAACCGACCCCGCGCCGGCGACCACCTTCGCTCACCTCGACGGAACGACGGTTCTCTCCCGCGGTCTCGCGGCGAAAGGCATCTATCCCGCGGTAGATCCTCTCAATTCCACCAGCACCATGCTCCAGGCGAATATCGTCGGTGACGATCATTACGGCATCGCCCGCGCGGTTCAATCGACCCTGCAACGCTACAAAGAACTGCAAGACATCATCGCCATTCTCGGCCTCGATGAACTGTCGGAAGAAGACCGTCTGACGGTGGATCGCGCCCGTAAGATCGAGCGTTTCCTCTCGCAACCCTTCTTCGTGGCGGAAGTGTTCACCGGTTCCCCCGGTAAATACGTCACCCTCGACGACACCATCAAAGGGTTCAAGATGATCCTCGCCGGCGAACTCGATAGCTACCCCGAACAGGCGTTCTACATGGTCGGCAATATCGACGAAGCGATCGCTAAAGGCGAAAAACTCAAAAAAGGCTAGATAGAAAACGGGTAAAAGGTTGAAAACAATTTTTTACCCGTACTTTCTTCTCGAAATCGTCAAAATTATCACGATTATCAGCGATGACTATTACAGTACGGGTGATCACGCCCGATCGAGTTGTTTGGGATAACGTGGCCGAAGAGGTGATCCTGCCCAGTTCCACGGGTCAGTTAGGGATTCTCACCGGTCACGCGCCCCTGTTAACCGCCCTGAATACCGGCGTGATGCGGATCAGACCGGGCAAAGATTGGGAGAATGTCGCCGTTATGGGCGGATTCGCCGAGGTCGAGAACAACGAGATCAAAGTTCTCGTCAACGGGGCGGAGTTAGGGAAAAATATCGATAAGGAAAAGGCCCGCGCCGAGTACGAGAAAGCGCAGACGACTCTCGACGAGGCGACCAAAGGGGACGATCGCCGCAAGCTCATCCAGGCTCAACAGGCTTGGAAGAAAGCCCGAGCGAGATATCAGGCCGCCGGCGGTTTGGTTTCCCTCTAGAAAACAGAAATCGGGTAGGTCTCGCGCCTGCCCGATTTTATAGGGATTATTTTTCCGGCGTAATTCGGGTTCGGGTGGGATAGAAGTTTGAATATCAGGATTTATAGAGGATCGATCGGCTTTTCGGATTTCTCCCGACTCCTGAATTCTGGCTCCTGACTCCTCCGAATTAGTTACTGCCGCTAAAAACGACATCTGGAAATTTGGCCGCCGCGTCGGCCATCGGGATATGTTTTCCCTGATTGCGTAGCTCCTGCCAGAAGTTGATCACTTCCGTGGCCTTGTTGAGAACCTCGACGCGATCGGCCTCGTCGATCCAGTGTTTGGCTTCTAACTCGTCCTGGAGTTGTTGCCACGCGTCGTTACGCGGCCAGAAAAAGTAAGCGGTTAGGGGGCTAGTGCCTTTTCCGACCACCTGATCGACGGCGATCGCCACGTTCTGATCCAACCACAGCACTTTTAAAATAAACTTAGATCCCAAAGATTCCTCCAAATACGTTGCAGTCATTGTCAACAGAAGATTCGTACAATTCTCCATTTTACCGCGCCGCGTCGGAACCGACGGAACGAGAAATCAGTCTCGCGGGTGAGGGAAGAGAATTTTAGCCGTGACAGTGGCTAGGGGTTAAAAGCGGGATGTAATCAGTAAAAATCCCGAATAAAGAAGCTCTCTCTCGGTTAAAATCTCGATTTATCTTTTATTAATCTAATTTTTCAAGTTTTGAGAATTGGGAAAATCCAAAGCGCGGGAAGTTCCGGCTATCCCTCCGGTACGCCGTCCCGTCGCGGGGGCGGGAAAAAATAACGAGAGCGAGGCGGAAAATGAGCCTCCCCGATCGGCTACCCTTACTGCCATAACAGTTTACCCGACTCTAGAAGGATGTTTGGTTAGCTTATGGATGGTATCTGTACCCTCGCCAACGATCGGGTTTACGATCAACCGGTCGCGCTTCTCAATAGTATCGAGGTGAACGCGGGAAAAGAGATCCCGGTTTGTGTCTATCCCTACGATGACAACACCGAACGAATCGCCGCCGAGATCGCCAAACGTCCGAACGTTCAACTCTTTCGCGATCGAGAGGTGATCGATCGTCGGGACGCTTTCGCCCGCGCCGCGTGGGAACCCCATCCGACGGCCCGCGAGCGGTGGCGCGAGGCCGGGAGCGAGGGATACCATCGTTTCGGAACCCACCGGCGTTATTGCGCCTTTGACGGCCCGTTCGATCGCTTTCTCTACATGGACGGCGACACCCTGTTAATGGGAGCGGTCGATTTCGTTTTCGATCGCCTCGATTCCGCCGATCGCGTGGTATACGATTTTCAGTATAAAGATCCCACCCACGTCTAGGAAGTCGCTTCCCCGAAATTACGCGAGATTTTTCCGGGAGAGCGCGTCGAGCGGGAAATTTTCTGTTCGGGGTTCTTCGCGTCGAGAAAGGGATTGTTCGACGGCGATCGACGCGAGTGGTTACTGGAACGATCGCGCTCCGGGGAAGCGGAAATCGTCTACCCGATGGCGGTCGATCAACCCCTGTTGAACTATATGATGATGCGATCGGGCTGTTCGATCGCCAATCTCGCCCGCGAATTACCGCAAGAACGACGGACGGGATGCTGTGTCACCTCCCCCCACTTCGATACCCGAGAGCATCTGCTCTACGATCGAGGAAATCGCCTCACCTACTTCCATTACATCGGCCTATCCTCCAGCCTATTCGCGCGCCTCTGTAGCGCCGAGAATATCGATGTTCCTTACCGGGATATCTTCCTGCATTACCGCTACCTACACGAACCGGAAAAACGCCCGGTTTTTACCGATTTCCCGCGACCGCACCAACCGCCGGTTCCGAGTCTGATGAAACGGATGTTAGCCAAACTTGGTATTTAATACCCATTTTCTAAAAATAAGAGAGACTTGTTGGTAACGGGAAAAGGTTGAAGGGGAAAAGGTGAATGTATCAGCCTTTCCCCTCCCCCTTTTTTTCACCCCTACCAGGGTTAAAACGGTCAAAAAATTGGTATAACTGGTGACGGGGATCGATCGAGAAAATCGAGGATAATTTCTCTCGGTAGCGATCGATACCACCGTTCCGGGTACGGGATCTCGATCGACGCTCCGATGGGGTAGCGATCGGGTGTTTTCGAGACGAACTATCCAGAAAACAAAAATTTTTAGGCGAATTCGTTTCAAAAATATCGTTCAATAACTTCCGACAAGAAACCGTTAAGACCACATCGGTACAAATCCTTGTCAAGTTAATAGAGATAGTTTTATCCCGTTTTTTTCCCCGTTAATCTGAAGGCGAAATCTATGCGCCCGCGGGAAAAACGCGAGAATCCTATGGACGGTATCTGCACGCTCGCCAACGATCGGATCTACGATCAATTGATCGCGCTTCTCAATAGTATCGAGGTGAACGCGGGAAAAGAGATCCCGGTTTGTGTCTATCCCTACGATGACAACACCGAACGGATCGCCGCCGAGATCGCCAAACGCCCGAACGTTGAACTATTTAAGAATCGGGAAGTCATCGATCGATGGGATGATTTCGCTCGGAAAATGTGGGACACTCACCCGACGGCGAGACAACGCTGGTCGAAAGCCGGGAGCGAGGACTACTATCGTTTCGGAACCCATCGCCGGTTTTGCGCGTTCGAGAGTCCGTTCGATCGATTCGTCTACATGGACGGCGATACTCTCTTAATAAGTCCGTTGGACGGGATTTTCCAACGATTACACGATAACGATCGCGTCGTCTACGATTTCCAATACAAAGATCTAACCCACGTTTACGAATCCACGTCCGCGAAACTAACCGAAGTTTTCCCGAGAGAACGTCTGGAAACCGAAATTTTTTGTTCGGGTTTTTACGCGTCGAGAGCGGGATTATTTACCGAAGAACGACGGAATTGGCTCGTCGAACAATTACGGGCGGGAGAGGCGGAAATTCTCTACCCGATGGCTCCCGACCAAACGCTGATTAACTATATGATGATGCGATCGGGGTACTCGATCGTTAACCTCGCTCTAGAATTACCCCGAGAAAAACGGACGGGATGCTGTGTCACCTCTCCTCATTTCGAGACCCGAGGAAACCTGCTCTACGATAAGGGAAATCGCCTCGTTTATCTCCATTACATCGGTTTATCCTCTAGTCTATTCGCCCGACTTTGTAGCGGGAAAAACCTCGATTTTCCCTACCGGGATATCTTCCTACATTACCGCTACCTACACGAACCCGAAAAGCGCCCGTTTTTCAACGAGATCCCGCGACCACCCCAATCGCCTACCCGAAATCTGGCGCGGCGAGTAATGACCAAACTCGGATTGACAATATAAGAAACTTGTCAGAATAGTTCGGTCTTATTCTTAGGAATTTCATATCCTTTGGAAAAAAACATTACATTTTAACGGAACGCTTCGAGAGAACTCGGATAATTCAAAAAAAATATCCTAGCCGGATCGGTCGCGATCAAGAGATGAAAAATTTCCACGATAACAAACCTCTCCGAAAATTCGCGGGAGTTATTTTAGCGTCCTCGGCGATCGCCGGGCCCGTTTTCACCGGGCGCGTCACGGCCGCCGATCCCGCTATCGTTCGAGAAGCGCAACAGTTGTGTATCGATAACGCGAGAACCAAAGGGTTCGAGCTAAAAGAAGTGGTCAGTTCCGGAGATGCCGACGTGGCGGGCAAAGACGCGAAAATTATCCTGACCTTACTTAAAGACGGCCGGGATTTTAAACAAACCTGCTACTACGATAAAAACGCGAAAAGTGTCTCTTTCGGCGAGGAGATCGCCGCGACGCTCACTCCCCCTGCCGTCACCGTGCCTCCCGCGAAAACGTACTCCCCCGCTCTCTGGTGGATGCTGTTACCGATCGTCGGTTTACCCGCGCTCTTGTGGTGGGCGGAAAATCGCCGTATCGGTCCGGCTAGAACCGTCACTATCGGTGCTAGAAACGCTTCGATCGCTCACTCCGAGGCTCTCATCCGTGGCGAGGATGGCAATCCGGTACAGGTATACAAAGAACCTTCCTACAGTTCTAGAGTTCTCGGAACCGTTGATGACGGTCAATTGGTTCGCCTCACCGGACGGGAAAACGATGATTGGTTCGAGTTGGTCGGTGGCGGTTGGTTGCCCAAGCAATACGCGAGAACTTTCGTTACCGGTTAAAGGTTGGCCGGGTGCGGTTGGTTGCTCCGGCCGTACATCAGATCTTCCGTTACCGGTGACAGTAAGGTTGGCATCCACCCGGTAGGCTTCACCCGATCTCGCGTTCCCGACGCTTGCCGGTCGGGTTTCGCTTACAGGGAAAGCATCCTCTCGGGAATTGCAACGCCGAGAAGACGCGATCGCCCCGAGGAGACGTGGCTTCCGGCCCGTTGGTCGGCCCTTGGAAACGAACGGGCAACCCATTTTGGATTCGACCAAAAGTTCTTACGGTTGCCCGTTGCCCGTTGCCTATTCCCTCCACCGAAGGTCGGTCAGCGAGTAAGAAGCGGATTTCCGGGAAAGAAAACAGCGATCGCCCGAGCGACGATTTCCGTCCCGATTCGAGCGCGAGGGAGCCGATACATTTTTCGCGACGACGCGCCCGTCCCGGCATTCTCGATCGACTTCAAATAATAAGAATATATCGATCGAGGGATGACAGGGGTTTCCCAAAACTGGCCGGATCTGTCACAATATATCGATGACACAATTCGCGTATGGATCGGGAAAAGTCTTATGGAATTTGAAGCTTTATTATTAGGAGCCGAACCCCTCGTCGCTTTCGGGGCGGGATTGGGCGCGTTGGCGCTGGGATCGGCGATCGTCGCGCTCGGGAATTCCGAAGCCGGTCAACCGTTAGTGGAATCGGGTCGCGATCTCACCAAACACGGACTGAAATGGAGCTTGGAAACCTTCGATAAAGTGCAGGAAACCTTCGCCGAGGCGGGGGAATCCTGGAACGATCTCGTCGCGGAAGCGAAGTCGGAAATCAAGGATGCCCGCGTGAAATCGGAGACGACCCCGCCGCAAGAAGTAGAAATTAAATAAATATAGTCATCGGGAGTTAGCCCTTTTCTGTCAGAGGTGGAATGCCGCCGATCCCGCGATCGAACGATCCCCTTACTGGGCAAGGATTTCGGGATTGAGTTGCTGACAGTTTCCCTCGATCGGGTCGTAACAACGCTCAATTCTCGTGAAACCATTGATAGACAAGCGTTTCGGCTCGGATTGCCAACAGGAACCGATCCTACTCTGATGAAAGAGGGTTAGAGTCCGGGAGAAAAAGTTTCGTTTAATTTTGACCGATATATCTGGATTTTCGGGTTAATCGTTCTTTTTTTCTCCCATCTCGAACCGATCTCGATCGCCACTCCGGAACCTTCCGATCGCTCGCTAAACCCCGTCTATCCAGTCAAATCTATCGATCGTGGAACCCGTGGAAATCAGCCTGATTATCTCGATTCTCTCGGCCGCGGCAACGGCGGCCTGGACGGTGTGGACGTGGGGAGAACAACAGAACATCGAGCGGCAAGAAAAACGGGAACGGCTGGCCGCTTCCTATGTCAATCCTTTTCTCCTCGCGGCGGAATCCCTGCAATACCGTCTGTATAATCTTCTCTACCAAGAGGATATGTTCCGGCGCTCCAATCTCGTACAGAACACGTCCGGTTTCGTCTCCCCGCTCACCCTAGAAACGCTCTATCGATTCGCGCTGTATTTCGGTTGCGAGAACTATCTGATCCGGTACAGCCCCTACACCCACGATCGCCCCTCCATTGAAATTAGTCGGCAAGTAGCCCTTAATTTTGTCGATATCGAGAATTTTCCCGATTCATATTTCTCTTTCTCACTCTCGGAACAGTTATCTCTCGGTCAGTTGGTCGTGAAACCGATCGGTTCCCGCGACGGGGAATTTCCGTCCGTGGAGGCGATCGATATCTACCGGTTCGAGGACGAACTCCGCGCCGCGCGGGATAACGATTCCCCGCTCTGGCGGAGTCCGGGAGTTCGAGCGGCGATCGAGGCCCTCGAAGCGTTCAGCCGGGGTGAACCCCTAAAAGGTTGTCAGCGCTTGGAAGCGATCCTCCTACAATTGGTTCAGCTTCTCCAATATTTGGAGAAAAAAGAGGGTTTTTCGGTCGCCCTTCAAGAAGAACGCTTTTCCGAACGTCTATCGCGCTCCCGACAGGGGATGACCGGCGCGGGAACTACCGAGGTGGTACATAAAACCGCGGGACGGATTCGCCTCCGGGTTCCCCGCTCGCGATCCGACGAGCGCTACGCCGAACGATTACTAGAAAAGATTCGCTCCCTGGCCGGGGTCACGGAAGTTAGCCTGAATCGTCCTTCCGCCTCTCTGACCGTTCATTACTCCTCTTCCGCCTGGCGGGATTGGGAAACGTTCTTGATAAGTTTTATCGAGCGGGAAATCACTTCGGAGGGAGTCTGAGCGGTTCGGGAGAGCGGGATCGTCACCGATTTGTCACCTCGATCTGTTACTGTTCGACTAACTCCATCGAAACCGGTTCGCCCGCGAGCGTTCCGGAAACACCGATCGCTGTCCGGCGATCGTTATCCGGCGAACCGGGCTAGATAGGTTTACGACCCGATCGCTCCGAACCCGATCGAGGGGAATTTCGGGCTTTTGAAAAACCGAGAGAATGATTCTGATTGAACGGGCGATTTTCGAGCGGGAAATAGCGATATATACAGTAATCAAGATCGGGCCAGTAGACCATGCGAATTCTACTTGTCGAGGACGATAAAAACTTGGCCAAGGTATTAACCGATTTTCTCGAAAAACATAATTACTTAATCGATACTTCCGCCGATGGCGAGTTAGCTTGGGAGATGATTAGTCTCCTACCCTACGACCTGATCTTGCTCGATGTAATGCTCCCGAAACTGGATGGAATTCACCTCTGTCGTCGTTTGCGCGAACACGATCGAACCGTTCCCATCATGTTGATCACGGCGCGGGATTCGGTGGCGGATAAGCTAATCGGACTCGATAGCGGCGCGGATGACTACCTCGTGAAACCGTTCGATCTCCAGGAATTGCTCTCCCGCGTGCGGATTTTATCCCGCCGTCCGGCCGATCGACCGTTGAAAATTCTGACGGTCGGCGATATCCGTCTCGATCCGGAAAAACGCGAGATCTCCCGCGACGGTCGGGTTGTCCCCTTCACCCGCAAGGAATATTTACTGATCGAGCTATTGTTCCGCCATCCCTATCGGATTTTTAACCGCGGCGATATTGTCGATCGCCTCTGGTCGCTGGAAAACCCGCCCACCGAAGACACGGTAAAATCTCATATCCGCCGGATTCGGAGCAAATTAAGGGCGATCGGGGCCGAAGATCTCATCGAAACCCTGTACGGTCACGGATACCGGATCAATCCGCTCTTGCTCGATCGATCTCCCTCCGAACCCGCTCACTCTGCCGCGCGGCTAGAGGAATTGAACGCCGCGATCGCGGGGGTGTGGGAAAATATCCGAGCGGGAGTATTCGAGGAAGTAGAGTTTTTGGAACGGGTGATTTCGGGCGAGATCTCCGACCCCATCCGGATAGAATCGGCCCGGCAAACGGCGCATAAACTCGCGGGAACGATCGGTAGTTGCGGTTTCGAGGCCGCTTCCCATGTTACTAAGGCGATCGAGACGCTATTACAAGAATCCCCCCCGCGACCGAAAACGGGCGACTCCCTGCGCGCTCTGGTGAGGGTATTGCGATCGCAGTTGGAAGGGCAACCCCGTCCCCTGACCGGCCGCGCTCGGGAATAGCGATCGAGTCGCGTATTAATCGGGCCAGTTCAAGATCGATCGCGTCTGTCGCACCAACTCCGGCGCTGTAAAGGGTTTGGTAATCATGCCGGCGATCGGTAGTTTCGCGAATCGGGCGCGCTCGCCGGCCCCGGTTTTCGCGGTGAGGAGAATCACGGGGATCGATCGGGTGACGGGATTCTCTCGCATTCGATGGAAAGCGGTGATGCCATCCATCCCCGGTAGCATCACGTCGAGCAGGATCGCGTCCGGTTGTCGGCTTTCCGCGAGGGCGATCCCGGCCGGACAATCGGCCGCGATCAGGGTTTCCCAGGAAGTCAGCACTTTAAAAGTCACTTGAATCACTTGCCGGATACCCGGTTCGTCATCGATCACGAGAATACATTTGGTCATAGGGCAGGAGTCAGGAGTCAGGAGGCAGGAGGCAGGAGGCAGGAGGTGAGGGAGGGAAAAGGTGAAAGGGTAAAGGGTAAATGGTGAAAAGATTAAGAAAGCTCTTTTCCCTTTTCCCCTTCCCCTTTTCCCCCAAAAACCCCCCCCATCTTCCCATCTCCCCATCTCCCCATCTCCCCATCTCCCTCACCTCCCCATCTCCCTCGCGAGCGGTAGGGTGAAATAGAAGGTACTGCCTTGTCCTAGAATACTTTCGGCCCAGATCTGTCCCCGATGCTGTTGGATGATACCGCGACAGATGGCCAATCCCAAACCGGTGCCGCTTTTCTCGCGCGAGTCGGAGGTGTCTACCTGGGCGAATCGATCGAAAACCCGATCGAGTTGGTCTTCGGGAATGCCGCGCCCGCGATCTTTCACCTGAAAACGTAGCGCGTCCGGGGCGATCACCCGTTCCACGACGATATCGATCGTCGAACCCGCGGGGGAGAAACGGATGGCGTTACCGAGTAAATTGGTAAGAACTTGTACCAGGCGATCGAAATCGGCGTACACCGGACAATCGATCGCGGATATTGAAAAGGCTATCCCGGCACTCTCGGCCAGTTCCTTGACCTGCGCGATGGCGGTCTCGATCAGCTTGACGGGAGAACAGGGTTGTTCGTGTAGTTGCAGTTTGCCCGATTCCAATCGTTCGAGATCGAGGATATCGTTGACGAGACGTACCAGGCGATCGACTCCGAACGCGGCCGCTCGGATCATGTTCCGGCCGTCCTCGGAGACCGGATCGACGAACCGCCCGTCCAACAAACTCAGCGCGACCTGGATCGAGGTGAGAGGGGTTCGTAACTCGTGACTGACCATCGAGATAAATTCGTTTTTCAGGCGCTCCAGTTCGTGGCGCTCGGTAATATCGTCGCCGATCGAGATCGTGCCGATCGACTGTCCGACAGTATCTTTTAAAACGGTGTCGTTCCAGGCGATCAGTCGTTCCTCGCCGGATTCGGTGAGAATTCGATCCTCGTGGTGCGAGTACAAGGAATTCCCATCGAGTAATTCTTGAAAGTGTTTTTTCGAGTCCCGCCGTCGCGCCGGGGCGATAAAGTTCTCGAACCAGCATTTTCCCAGCACGTCCGTTTCCCGGTAGCCGGTAACTCGCCCGAAAAAAGGATTCACGTACTCGACATCGCCCCGACTATCCAACCCCACCACCATCAGTTGCACGCGTTCGAGGAGCGATCGCCAGCGTCGATCCGCTTCCCGTAGTTTCGCCTCGGTTCGCTTGCGATCGGTCACGTCGAGTACCGTTCCGAATAACCCGATCAGTTCCCCCCGCTCGTTGAAAATCCCCGGCGCGCCCCTCGCCTCCACGTAACGGATCTCCCCGTCGGGACGGATGATTCGCAGATCGACCTCGTAGGGCCGGCCCGCGTAGGAATCGGCGGTAATCCTTTCATGAAGCGATCGATCGTCCGGGTGAACGTAGGGAGCATCCCGCCCCCTAGGAGGGGACACACTAGGCTCAAGCCCGTGAATCCGATAGATTTCTTCCGACCAAACGACCTGACCGATCTCGCTGTCCCACTGCCAACTGCCGACGTGGGCGACTCTCTGGGCTTCCCGCAGGGCGAACTCGCTCCGGCGTAGTTTTTCCTCTACCCGTTTCCGCTCGGTCACGTCCAATACCGTACCGAACAGATAGAGCAATTCCCCGGCCGCGTTGAATATCCCCGGTTCCCCCCGCGCTTCCACGTAGCGGATCTCGCCGTCGGGACGGACGATCCGGAGATCGACCTCGAAGGGAAAACCCGCGCGGGCCCGATCGAGCAGTTCTCGATACAGGGACAGATCGTTCGGATGGATATACCGGAAAATCTCTTCCCCTCGCGGCGGGGAAGAGGCTGGATCGAGTCCGTGAATCCGGTAGGTTTCCTCCGACCAGATCGTGGTGTGGTTGAGGCGATCCCATCGCCAGCTACCGACGTGGGCGATCCGTTGGGCGGCGCGTAGGTCGCACTCGCTCTGGCGCAGTGTCTCGACCTCGGCTCGCAGGACTTCTAGTTCCGCGATTAGCTCCGCTTTCGTTCTCGATCGATCGTCCATTTTTCCCTTCTTTCGTTACCGATCGCCGCGCCCGGAGGGCCGAGTGCCGATCGCCCTCCCTTCTTCCAATATCGATAGGGTACAGAAATATTTAAACCAATCTTAGGATAGATGCGTATTGCTGTCATATCAATTTATCCGCGGGAACGATAGAGAGAACCCGATGGGCGGTTCGATCGGTAAACCTCCCGCGAACGCGAGAATCGAAAGTAGAATTTAACTTAAAACTTGAAATTTTTAAAATCTTTAAGAGAAAAATAAAAATTTTAGATTTCTAAAAGCTCTTTACTTCTCCTTTCTCCTCCTGCCTCCTGCCTCCTGCCTCCTGCCTCCTGACTCCTGCCTCCTGACTCCCGCCCCAACGAGAGATTTTTGATTGTTACAGGACGCGGGACACGTCCATCGGTAACGCGACATAGAAGGTACTGCCGCGGCCGACAACGCTCTCGACGTGTATCCGGCCGCCGTGTTGCCGGATTATCTCGTGACAGATCGCCAGTTCTAAGCCTAATCCCCCGTATTCGCGCGTATCCGAGGAATCTATTTGCTGGAACGGTTTAAAGAGCCGTCCTATATCCTCGCGAGCGATTCCAACGCCCCGATCGGCGATCGAGAACAGGGCGATCGCCGCCCCCGGCCCCTCTTCCGACGGAACGATCGTCACCGTCACCCAGATCTGACCGTCTCGCGGGGAGAATTTGATAGCGTTGTGAAGTAATCCTCGGAAAGCCCGTCGTAAATAACGCTCGTCCGTCACCAGAGGAATCGATTCTAAAATATCGAGGGAAATCCGGATCTGTCGCTCGTCCGCGAGCGGTTGTAGGGTTTGAACGGCCTGTCGGAGCGCGTCCGCGCCATCACCCGGCTGTAGGAACAGGAAATCTCTCCCGTGGGACAGTCCGTACCAATCGAGAATATTCTCGATCGCCCGGGTGAGGTGATCGGCGCTCTCGGCGGCCAGATCGAGGAGTTGACCGACTTCGGGGCGATCGTTAAGCGGTTGTCGCCGTAATAACCAGAGCGCTCCTTGAAGCGAGGTGATACGCGTGTAGAGTTCGTGGCTAAAAAGAGAAAATAACCGCTCGATCGAAGGTTCCTTCGCATTCGCCACACTCGGTTCTACCGGTCGAGAAGGATTCCGCTCGCTCATAATAGCCTGGTGAATACTGGTTTCATTCGGGGAGCGGTCAGATCATGAAGTGACTTCAACTAATGACTTTCCAGTTATAGATTACCCGGCAAAAGTAACAAACTAGGAACGAAAAGACTGTTTCTCGTGAATCGCCCGATCGATTGTCGCGGGGATCGGGATTTTTTCGTCGGGGGAATCGTCACTCGATTTGCACTTTTTTCCTTTATGCTTGCCCGTTAACGAGATCGATCGAAAAAAGATCGGGTTAGCGATCGAGCGAAATTTTCCGACCCGTAATCGATGGAATTATCCTATGTTAGTATCGCCTAAATCCTGCACGGCCGCTCTGGTCGGTACCGCTACCGTATTCGGCGCGCTGGTTCTTTCTCCGGTGCCGACAAAAGCGCAGGCGCCGAGTCTCGGTGACGGGATGATCTGCGTCGCGAGAGGGAAAACCAACGCGGGCGCGAAAATCTATTTTTATACCTCCGAGATCGACGATGATTCGATCGACCGAAAAGAACCGGTTTCCGTGACGATGGTACAGCCGGTCACGGACATCACCGAGGGAGAAGTAGTAGTTCTCGATAAAGAAAAACACTCGATCCTCATCGACGCTTTCGGCGCGGCCACTCCCCCGGCCATGCAACCGGTCGGATTGGCTCTCACGACCTATCAAGGCAATAACACATTTTCGGGAAAAAGTCAAGCGGGAACTCCTCTGAGTTTTAGCCTGAGCGAGAACAATCGCGTTTTTACCCTCCAGCACGCCGGCTCGACCTATACTGGAGTCTGTCATTAAAATCCACCCCGATTCCCCCGCGCGACCATGAGTATCACCGATCGACAGATTCTTATTGCCCATCCCGCGATCGTCCCCGAAGAACCGGCTTCCCTTCCCGAAAAGCGCGAGTTCGTTCGGGATTATCAACTCGTTCACGCGATTCAAGGGCGTTGGCGGGTGAAGAGCGCCCGTCTCCGTCACGATCCCGATTACGGGATGAATCTAGCCGGACTCTTGCAAGATAGCGAATTCATCGAGACAGTCCGCTATAACGAGGCGGCGGGTTCTTTAATTATCGAGTACGTTCCGGATGGAGTTTCCCCGGAGCGTCTGCGGGAATATATTCTCGTCGCGATGGAAGAGGCCGATCGGGGTTACTCGATCGCCCCCAAAGTCACCCCGGAATCCGGTCACGAGATTAACTACTGGGAGAGACTGGGAATTCCCGTCGGTAGTCTCCTCCTGGCGATCGTCGCGCTCCCCCTCGAACTGCCCCCGATCCTGGTGGGGGGATTGATTCTCGCGGCCTGTCTGCCCGCCTACGGTCGCGCCTGGGAGGGAATCCGCGAGGAAAAACAATTAACCGTCGATTTTCTCGATTCTCTGGCGATTACCCTGAGCGCGGTGCAGGGCCATTTTATCCCCCCCGCGTTCATGATCAGTTTAATCGAGGCCGGGGAAGTGATCCGGGACGTTACCGCTCGATCGAGCGAGCGTCAGACCCTCGATCTCCTCGATAGTCTCGGCAAATACGCCTGGATCGAGCGCGACGGCGTGGAAGTCCAGATCCCCCTCAAAGACGTGGAAGAGGGCAATCTCGTCATCGTCTACCCCGGCGATCTCATCCCCGTTGACGGAAAGATCGTGAGGGGTAGCGGACTGATCGACCAGCAGAAACTGACCGGAGAATCGGTTCCCGTCCACCGGGAGATCGACGATGAAGTGTACGCCTCTACCCTACTCGTCGAGGGACAGTTAGCGATCCTCGTCGAAAGGACGGGCAACAATACCCGCGCCGGTCTGGTGGTGGAACTGATGAAAGCGGCTCCTGTCCACGATACCCGGATCGAGAACTACGCCGCCAAATTCGCTAATATCGCCGTTTTACCGACTTTATTAATCGGGATGGGCGTTTTCGCGTTCACCGGGGATCTGGCGCGGGCGACCGCGTTAATCACCCTCGACTTCGGCACGGGAATCCGGGTATCGGTTCCCACCGCGGTACTGGCGGGATTGACCCACGCCGCGCGCACCGGGGTCTATATCCGTAGCGGACGGGCGATCGAACAATTGGCGAAAGTCGATTGCGTCGTTTTCGACAAAACGGGAACGCTCACCCAGGGGAACGCTTCCGTTACCGATATCCGACCCACCGCCGACGGAGTGACCCCCGAGGAAATTCTCACGCTCGCCGCCAGCGCGGAACAGGGCTTAACCCACCCGGTCGCCCACGCCATCGTGCAACACGCGCGCGATCTCGGTATGGCGACGATCGCCCCCGAGGAATGGGATTATCGGGTCGGTTTGGGCGTGGTCGCGGGCATCGAGGGACGGCAGATTCTCGTCGGCAGTAGTCGTTTCATGAAAACCGAGGGAATCGACATCAGCGCCAGCGAGAGCTTTAAAACGGGAGGTGTTTCCCTCGTTTACGTCGCCCGCGATGGCGTTTTAATCGGGGTGATCCTTTACGCCGACCCGATCCGTATCGAGAGTCCAGGCGTGATCTCCGAGTTACACGGGTGGGGCATCGAGACCCATATGTTAACCGGGGACGTGCAGAGAGTGGCGGAGGCCGTGGCGATCGAGTTGGGCATTCACGGGAACGAGGTTCACGCGCAGGCTTTCCCGGAACGGAAGGTAGAAGTGGTACGGCAGTTGAAAGAACGGGGCAAAACCGTCGCGTTTATCGGGGACGGGATCAACGATTCCGCCGCCCTCGCTCACGCGGATGTCTCGATCTCCTTCGCGGCCGGAAGCGATATCGCGCGGGAGACCGCGGACGTGGTGCTGATGGATGACGATCTCAGTGGTCTGACCCACGCGATCGCCCTCTCGAAGCAGGTGATGGAGATTATCTATCAAAACGCGCTGATCGTCGGGATTCCGAACTTGAGCGCCCTGGCGATCGGGGTTCTGTTCGCCCTCGATCCGGTCTTGGCGATTATCGTGAACAACGGTTCCGCGATCCTCGCCGGTCTCAACGGTCTACGTCCGGCGCTCGGAGAGGATAAGAAGTCTTATCGGGACGCTTAGGGAGATGGGGGAGTTTTGGGGGAAAAGGGGAAGGGGGAAAGGGTAAAGGCTATTTTTTATCCCGTCATCTTATATCCTTTGCTTCTAGCTCCCGCTTCTTGGCTCTTGGTGAATTAGCGAAGCGTAATCCACCCTACGGTCTTCCCCTCGGGATACCTTTTTATTTACCACTCAACAAAATCAACAAGAGGTTGTCATGGAAGAGTTATTGATTATCGGTGGTGTCGGTGTGGCCGGAATCATCGTTTTCGGTTCGGCGATCGCTCTGGTGAACCCGCAAGCGGGCGAGGCGATTTCGGAAACCGGCCGGACTCTGGCGAAAAACGGTTTGAAACTCGGTATGGAAGCGGTAGAAAAGGTTCAGTCCTCGATCGCCGAGGCCGGGGAGTCCTGGAACGACATCGTGGCGGAAGCGAAAGCGGAGCGGGAATCGGTCGCCACTAACTCGCGGGTTTCCCCGTCCGAAGACCACTCGTAATTCCTAACGTTCCCCCATCCGGGGGAATTGCGATCGCCAGCGGATAACGCGAGCTTATCCCCGATTAACGTGTTCGCGGGAAAAAATCGGGAGGAGGGGATCGGGCGATCGACTCGAAAAACACTCGATCGGTTATCGCGTAACCCTCGCTTCCCTTCTCCGTTCTTCGGGACGTTATTAAACCTCTTGTATAATTCGTCTTTGAACCTCTAAAAACTTCAAAACAAGATAAATAGGTTTTTTGTGCGATTTTTAACTATAAAATTTTTGATTTTTTCTCCTGACTCCTGGCTCCTGACTCCTGGCTCCTGACTCCTGACTCCTGGCTCCCTAACCAAACGAAAATTTTTGAATTTTGCGCGGATGTCTATTTATGGTGACAGCAGACTATCAGATCGTTCATGACATTCCGGGGCGCGTTCGCTTACGGGTTCCCGGATTCCGCCACGATCCCCGGTATACCCTGACCGTTCAGGGATTACTGGAAGCGATCGAACCCGTACTCGATACCCGCGTGGTTCCCGTTAACGAGACCCTGGTGATCCAATACGAACATCAAGCGCTCTCCGAAGCCGGATTCCGGCAGAAATTGACCGATATCCTGTCGCTCGCGCGAGATCCGGATTTTGACGGGCCGTTCAGCGTTCGGTGGCCGGGCTACCATTCTAGCGGCTTAACGCTCTACGAATTCGCCCGCGCCCGCGAGATCAAACATTGGTGGTCAGATCTTCCGGAGGGTCTGACTACCGCGGTCGCCGAAATCTCGGGTACGGTGGTGAAAATCCTCGAACCGCTACTCCCGGACTGGGCGATCGAGCGGGCGTTACGATCGATCGACCACCTCGCCCGAAAAGCCCCCGAAGCGTTGGATTTATGGCGATCGAAAGCCAAGGTCGCTCACCCTCGCGACCCCCGCGCCGTCTCGCTCGAAGAGTGTGATCGTCTGGTCGAGAAGATACGACAGGAAACCCTAGAATTCAGCATCGTCGAAGGCGCGATCTCCGGTCTGCTCGGGCCCGTCGGCGAGATTGCGAATGTTCCCGTTTTTGTCTTTCAAGCGCTCGAATCGATCCACCGGATCGGCTCGTGTTACGGCTATTCCCCCACGACCGAAGAAGAGCGGAATTTCGCCTACACGATTCTAGGCGCGGCCCTGGCCGCCACCCCCTCGGAAAAACGGCAGGCGGTGAAAAATATTCAAGAAAGTCACGCGCGCTTTTACCGGCAGGCTTTCGGCGATACCCTGACGGAATTCGGCTCGAAAAGCGCGGTCGGCTTGATGCGAGATCCGATTCTCGGTCAATTGGTCGTTTATCTGGCTCCAGGGGCGATCGTCGGGGCGCTCCTGATCGTGTTCGCGGTGTTTTTCGATCTCAATAAAGATTTCTTCCTCGATCGAGGGGTCATCGCTTCAGCCCGACACGCCTATCAATTGCGATGGTTATTGGATAACGGAAAACTATCTCCCGTTACCGGTGCCGAAGTCATTCAATAATTCGATCGAGATAAGGTAATCCCGATTTTCTGAATTTCTGGCTACAGTCGAGGAAAAAGAGGGAAATTTTATCGCCCGACCTTTTCCCAGAATCGTAACGTAGGGGCGCGAGACTCGCGCTCTTATTTTTTTGGAGAAAAATCGGTATTAACGTAAGTTGCTAGTTATAAATCCTAGCCAGCGATCCCCCTAAATCCCCCTTAAAAAGGGGGACTTTCCCTCATGTTCCCCCCTTTTTAAGGGGGGTTAGGGGGGATCGAAACTTTAGTTTAGATCGCGGACATTGTAACTAGCAACTTGGGCTATTAAGATTCATCGGGTGGGGGATTTCCCGACAACATCGAGAGAAATTCATTTCGGCTCTGGCTAAAGGAAGCGATCGAGTCGTAAATCAAATATAATTGCAAGGTAAAATTTAACTCGTCTGTTGTTAAACTATCTAAAAAACTTACATTATTTTCTGCATCGTCCAAAGGAGGGATTTGGAAAAGAGAATGAGAGCGAATAGCCCGATCGATCCGTTCAAAAATATCGTTCAGTCGGTGAATTCTTCCCAGTGTTCGCGTGGATAGCTCGACGGGCTGGGAACTTTGCACGATATAGCTAAAATAGAGGAGCGATCGATAGATCGGCTGATACGCTTCGATGAATTCCGTATCTTTTTGCTGTAGGGTCGATCGAGTGTAGCCCGCCGTCAATTTACCGATTAATTCGTGTTTTCGACTCGCGAGGTTTTTTTCTAGTAAGAAAACACTCCGTAAAGCTTTGCGTCCGAGTTGCTCTAAGTGTTGGCGATCGATATTTTCCGATCGATAAGCGGCAACGATGTCGGTAAACCAAACGCGCATCTCGTTCCACGCTGTTAACTGTCCTTTCTGTAAACGCGGTCGATCCGAGGTGGGTAAAACGAAAAGAGCGACGACAATTCCTACCATACAACCGAGGCCGATCTCGATCGCCCGCCATTCGATTAAATCTACCGATAGCGGTTTACCGACCGCCGCGAGAAAACAAACGTAGGCTACCTGTAGAAAAAAATAGGCGTAGCCATAATTATCCAACGCGGAGAGTAGATAAACGTAGGGAAAGATCGTCAGAAAAGCGGTGAAGAAAATCAGGGCATGATGTTGTCGGATCAGCGCGTAAATGGCTAGGGATGCGATCGCCCCGAACAGCGCGCCCCAGAATCGTCCCTCCGCTTTCCAGAGCGAAGTACCGATCGTATCCTGACTGACGATAAACGCGGAAAGAATAATCCATTCCCCGTGAGAGGGTTTTTTTAACACGTAAACGAGCGCCATCGCCAAAAGAATCGCGATCGCCGTGCGCGTGGCCCGTCGATGCACCGGATGATGGATATCGAAAATAAGGCGCGACGATCGCGGTAATTCCTCCTCGATCGATCGAGAGAGAATATCCACGGCACTTTCTTCCGCGAGGTCGCGTTTCGGTTCCAGCGTTAACTCCGCGATCGCGCGGATTTTCTCGAAGAAATTTCGGATCGCTGACCGGGTATTCTGTCGCCGGATTCGTGTCGCGGGAGGAACGGATCGATCGCCCGCGAATTCTTCTAAAGATCGATCGGAATTAGCATCGAGTAGCGGTGGGGATGCTAACGGCTGTCGGGAACTCGTTCTTTCCAGAAATTCGATCGCCCGCCGCCCCGATTCTATCAAACCCGACTGTAGTGGCGAGGGCAGAGATTCCGTAGATTGTAAGGTTAATAAACTGGTTTCCAGCGCGAGGATAGCCTCGAACAAGTCCTCGCCGGTCGCGAGCTTTTGACGGTAACGGGCGATCGAGCTTTTCGGAATTCGTTTCGAGCGCGTCATCTGTCTTAAGACTAGATTTTGAGCGGCTAGTAAGTTAGCGATCCTCCGATCGAGATCGTCATCCCGCGGATCGTCATCGGAATCCCGAGAATCCGTCGCGGGATTCCATCGATCGATAACCTGTTGTAGCCGCGTGGCTAACCGTCTGCCGACGCGTTCGTGTAGGGCGAGAAATACCGCGCGGGGACGGTAGGGAGCGATCGCGAAATAGCAAATATAAACGATCAGCCAACCTAGCGCGATATTCAATAACGTTCCGGGAAGTTGTTCGACGAGGGGATTACCGGCCACCGCGAGCAAGCAGAGAATCCACACGAAAAATCCCCCCGCGAAAGCCCGGCTAAACTGGGTCATATATTGCACCAGAAATCCCAGGACGATTAAAATCGCCCCCTGCCAGAGCGGTTGAAACCACGTCAGGATCAGTAAACTCGTACTCGATAGCACGATAATGAGCGAGCCGAACAGCGTGATGGGGCGTTCCGGGCGATCCCGTTCGTTCGTGGTGAGCGTGAAACATAAACTCGCCAAAACCAGTAGAGGCTTGGCGATTTCCGGGAAAAAATAAAGCCCCGTCGCCGCGATCGAGGTGGCTAGACAGGCATTACAGGCGCGATGAAAATAAACGGACCGCGGATCGTGAAGATCCAGTACGAGCGATCGGATCGTCTGAATTCGACGGGATACGGTGCGGATAAAGTCCATGAACCGTTCTCGGGCAAATGTTTTCACTAACTAGACAACGCTCGGGAAACGTTCCCTAGACCACGTTCGAGACCAAGTTAACCACCAGACCGAAAATGCAGGAAACGTAGATAAACGAGATAATCGCGTGAATCAGGGTAATGCGGCGCATTAATACGGAAGTTACCGAGATATCGGAGGTCTGATAGCACATGGCGATCGTGAAGGAGTAATAGAGAAAATCCCAGTAATCCGCCAGCCCCGGATTCGGAAACGTTAATCCACCAATATATTCCTTTGATTTCGCGTCATCGGCAGAAAATTTATCTAAAGCCCGCGGTTCTTGATAGTAAGCGCGCGCGTAGTGAAGCGCGAAATAGGTGTGGACGAACAACCAGGACAGAAAAATCGCCAACAGGGACAGACCCATGTGAAGGTTCGCCACGATCGCCGGTCGGACGCGAGAATTATTTAACATCAGGGCGATCGCCATCAGGGAAACGCTAGAGAAGAGTAACACCGCGCTCAGAACTCCCGTATTGCTCGGTTCGAGAGCGCGCGATCGTCGCATGGTCGCCTCCGCCGTCGAACGGAACATCATGATCGCGATCAGTACCAGTTGAACGGACACCCCCGCGACGTAGGCGAGGATAAATTGAAGATCCCAATACTCGCGGGGAAGGGGAAACCAATAATAGACGAGTACGGTTATGGCGATCGAAAGAAAAAGCCTCGCGCGCGGATGAATCACCTTATCTATCCAACTCGATCTCGAAAAACGGGACATGGCGACGATTCATTAAAAATTTAGACCGTAGACCGTAGGGTGGGAAGCGCGAAGCGTAACCCACCAGGAGCCGGGAGATGGGGGAGGTGAAAGGGTAAAGGATTAAGAAAGCTCTTTTCCCTTGTCCGGGGGATCTTTTCCCCGAAAAATTTCCCCATCCCCACCATCTCCCTAATTTCCCGTTCCTTTACTCCGCGGAAGCCTTCTGAATATCTGCCGCTTTTACCCCGTGTTTATCGAGAATCGCTTGTAATTCCGCTTCTTCGGTTTTCGTCAGCGAAGTGCGTAATACTTTGCCACCGTAGGGGGCGACTTCTTCGAGTACCTTGTCGGGGGTAACTTTTCTGACGAGGACGAACAGGGCCGAACTACCATTCGGTAGGGTCGCTCCCAGTTCCCGCATGAAATTATCGTTAACCCCGATATCGCTTAACGCGCCTCCCAACGCGCCACCGGCCGCGCCGAGAGCCACACCGAGTACGGGAGCGAAAAATAAAATCCCGATCAGTAAACCCCAAAAACTACCGCTCGATGCCCCCGCGGCGGCTAAATTCACCGCCTGTTTCAATTTCACCTTGCCATCGTCTTCCTTAACGACCACGGCGGCATCTTCGAGTTCGATCAGATATTCCCGTTGTAGTTTCGCGAGGGTTAGACGTACCTCCTCGGCTTTAAATTTGTCGTCGTAGGCGATCACGATCAAGTCGGCCATAATATTTTCCAGAATGTCAACGCTTTTTTGCCAACGTAGAGTTTACCTCGCCAAAGTGCAAAACTCGGAACAATCCTGTATCGGGGAATCCTCAAAAAGTGACCGATCGATACCGAATTTCCCCGAAATGGACAGACCCGCCGGTAATAGAGAAAGCGTTCAAAGCGACCTACCCGAAAAGATCGGTCCATCAGAGAAGACGATCGGCACCGGGCGTTTTTCGGTAAGAAGCTCGAACTTCCCACCCAAAACGCCCGTGAAAACCGATGAAATTAACGCGAATCTTCGTTCCCTCAATTCGTCCACCGATCGAGCGGATTAATCGACCCGATCGATCCCGTCGCGACGCTTATTCCCCGTCCCCCTCGACCCGACTCTGTATCGATTCCACGGCGGAAATAAAGCCCTCCGATCGGGCGAGCGTTTCTAGCGTATCCGACATTTTTTGGAAGGGATCGGCGGGATATTCGATGACGATCGAGGATTGTAGGAAATTCTCCACGGAGGTCGCGTTACATCCCAAATAATCGCCGATCGCCTTCGGGGTGGAAGCGCCCAGAAAGATCGTCCCCGTTTGTCGGATCGAGGGCAGAAGATCCCAGGGTTCCTCGACGATCAATTCCAGATGGCTGGGGGCGAAAGAATTGGACAACTCCACCGCGCGGGCGATCGAATCCACCACCACGATCAGACCGTAATGGGCGATCGCCTTTTCCGTCAACAATCGCTGGGGGTGTACCTGTAGCTGTTGGTGTACCCTTTCCTGAACCTCGGCCGCTAACGTCTTATCCGTCGTGAAGAGAATCGCCGAAGCCAGGGAATACTGTTCCGCCTGCGCGAGTAAATCCATCGCCAATCGACGGGGATTCGCCCGCTTATCGGCGATAATAACCAGATCCGAGGCGTTGTAAAGAGAATCCACCCGCACCCGATCGGCCACCAATTTTTTGGCCAACGTTACATAAAAATCGCCGATTCCGGCGATCGTATCGACCGGTTCGATCGTTTCCGTCCCGTAGGTCAGCGCGGCGATCGCTTGCGGCCCCCCCACCCGATAGATCTCGGAGATTCCCGCCTCCTGAGCGGCCACGAGAATCGCCGGATGGATTCTCAACTCCGCTCCGGGAGACGAAACCAGGATCACCCGTTTCACTCCCGCCACCCGCGCGGGGATCGCCTGTTGTAAAAGCAGGCTTAAATAGGCTCGATTACCGTCGGGAACGTGAATTCCCAGCGAGGCGATCGGTTGATAGCGTCGCGCGAATACCGTCCCGTCGTCGTTAAACTGTACCCACGGTTTCGGGAGACGCTGACGGTGAAAGGCTTCCAACTTCTGACAGGCCCGCTCGATCGCCCCCAATAACTCCTGGGAAACCTGTTGGTAAGCCGCGTCCAGTTCCGAACCGCTGACCTTGATCTGGTGGGGATCGAGAACCTGATGATAGAACTTTTCCGTATACTCGATCAGCGAATCATCCTTCCGAAGACGCACCTCGTCCACGATCTCCCGGACAAGAGACTCCTTCTGACGGATGTCCGGATCGTCGAACCGTTCCCGAATCCGTCGCAGTTCCGTTCTGGCTGACCACGGCTCACTGATAATTCGTAACATCGAGTTATCATCCCTCTATGGACGAGACGAGAGTAAGAAGGGTTGGACTCTTCACCTACTAGCTTACCGTTTTCACGCTAGACCGGGGAGGCGATCCCGCCCCGATCGACCCCGGGCGCGAGAGGGAGAAGATGCTAAAGTCAAGGCAACGATCCCGATCACGATGAAACCCGTCTATTGGAACGAGGCCAAAAACCGTCGGTGTAATGGCCGAGAGGGGAATCGCGTTCGAGGAAGTCGTTCGAGCGATCGAGTCCGGGGAGCTACTGGCGATCCTCGATCCTCCGAATCCCGAACGTTACCCCGGACAGAGGATATCGATCGTTAAAATAAGAGAATACGCTGATAGGGTTCCCTACGTGGAGGACGAAACCGAAATTTTCCTCAAAACCATCATTCCCAGCCGAAAAATGCAAAAGAGGTACTTAGGAGGCTAAAATCGTGAACACGCTAGATCCCGAGGCAGAGGAAGCGCTACAGAGCGTCGAAAACGAGGAATGGAGGGAGATCGAGAATTTCGCCGGGGAAAAACAACGCCACGCGGATATCGCCCGCTACCCGATCGCCCGGATGGAGATCGAACGGCTTCTATCCGCCGAAGACTGGCAAAAAGTTCGGAAATCGCCCGTAAACTCGATCTTCCCGTTCCCGGTGTCGCGCGAGACATCCCGCGTAAATACTTAACCGGTGAGTTAGTCGAGAGAGCGATCGGGCGAGCGCCTTGAGGATTTTCCGACAAACCCTTGCCACGGTATCCGATAACTTGCTATAATCATCTGTCCGAGTCCCGATAATCTATCCAAGTATTGAGAACGAGAAACGACCGTGGCTAATACAAAGTCTGCACTCAAACGAGTTCAAATCTCTGAAAGAAACCGACTCCGCAATAAAGCGTACAAGTCAGCGGTGAGAACCTTAATGAAAAAATGTTTTCTCGCGGTCTCTGCCTACAGTGCTAACCCCGACCCCGAAGCCCTGAAAACCGCTCAAGAAGCTATGTCCGCGGCCTACAGCAAAATTGACAAGGCCGTTAAGCGCAACGTTCTCCATAGAAATAATGGAGCCAGAAAAAAGGCCAACCTAGCAAAAGCTTTTAAAAAAGTTACAATGGCTTCGTAGGGTCAGCGAGAGAATCACTTTCGGCAAACGCCTTCGGGGTGGGTATCACCGAGTACGATCGACCGGCATAGGGAAAGCGCGCGTTCTTGAGCGATCGGGGGTAGATGCAACTAATCGATACGCACGTTCACTTAAACTTCGACGTTTTCGCCGAAGATATCGTCTCGATCGCCGATCGGTGGCGAAAGGCCGGGATCGTTCATCTCGTGCATTCCTGCGTGGAACCGGACGAGTTCGAGACGATCCGCTCGATCGCCGATCGCTTCGAGGAAATCTCTTTCGCCGTCGGTTTACACCCGCTAGACAGCGAGAAATGGACGGACGGCACCGCCGATCGGATCGAGTCCCTGGCTCGTTCCGATCGGCGCGTGGTGGCGATCGGGGAAACGGGACTAGACTTCTATAAAGCCGAAAACCGGGAACACCAGAAAGAAGTTTTTCGCGCCCAGCTAGAAATCGCCCGCGCCCTCGATAAACCCGTCATCGTTCACTGTCGCGACGCGGCGCCCGCGATGCGGGAGGTTCTCGCGGAATTCCAAAGCAACGTCGGAACCGTCCGGGGAGTCATGCACTGCTGGAGCGGAACGCCGGAAGAAACCCGATGGTTTTTAGACCTCGGGTTCTATATCAGTTTCAGCGGGGTCGTCACCTTTAAAAACGCCCGTACCGTGCGGGAATCCGCCCTTCTCGTCCCCGACGATCGACTATTGGTAGAGACCGACTGCCCCTTTCTCGCCCCCACCCCCTATCGAGGAAAACGCAACGAACCCGCTTACGTGTTGAGCGTCGCCGAAAGTGTCGCCCGTCTGCGGGATGTTCCCCTAGAAACATTAGCCGACCAAACCACCCGTAACGCCCGTGAACTATTCAAACTATCGATCGAGGTGGAGCCGCGCGATCGCCCCCGGTAACGCGATCCTAGCCCGAAATTCCCGATAAATTCCCGCCATTCTATTTCTATGAACAACTTAACCTATAATCTCTTACCCGATCTCATTGAAATCCAGCATTCTAGTTTCCGGTGGTTCCTAGAAGAAGGACTGATCGAAGAACTCAATAGTTTCTCGCCGATCACCGACTACACCGGAAAACTCGAACTGCACTTCCTCGGTCAGGACTACAAGTTAAAAGAACCCAAGTACAGCGTCGATGAAGCCAAGCGTCGCGACAGTACCTATTCCGTTCAGATGTACGTTCCCACCCGCCTGATCAACAAAGAAACGGGGGAGAACATCGAGCAGGAAGTGTTCATCGGCGACCTGCCCCTGATGACCGAACGGGGTACCTTTATTATTAACGGCGCGGAGCGGGTGATTGTCAACCAGATCGTCCGTTCCCCCGGCGTGTACTACAAAGCGGAAATCGATAAAAACGGCCGTCGTACCTATTCCGCCTCGCTAATTCCCAACCGCGGCGCGTGGTTAAAATTCGAGACCGATAAAAACGGTCTGGTGTGGGTCAGAATCGATAAAACCCGCAAATTATCGGCGCAGATTTTACTGAAAGCGATCGGTCTGAGCGATAACGAGATCCTCGACTCCCTGCGTCACCCCGAGTTCTACCAGAAAACCCTCGAAAAAGAAGGCAACCCCAGCGAGGAAGAAGCGCTCCTAGAACTGTACCGGAAACTCCGTCCGGGGGAACCGCCCACGGTGATGGGAGGGCAACAACTGCTCGACTCCCGTTTCTTCGACAACAAACGCTACGATCTCGGTCGCGTCGGTCGCTACAAACTTAACAAAAAACTCCGGCTGAACGTTCCCGATAACGAGCGGGTGTTAACGCCCACCGATATCCTCGCGGCGATCGACTACCTGATCAACCTGGAATTCGACATCGGCAGTACCGACGACATCGATCACCTCGGCAACCGTCGCGTTCGTTCCGTCGGCGAACTGCTCCAGAACCAAGTTCGAGTGGGTTTGAACCGCTTGGAAAGAATCATCCGGGAACGGATGACCGTTAGCGAGTCCAACGCGTTAACCCCGGCCTCCTTGGTGAACCCCAAACCCCTCGTCGCCGCGATTAAAGAATTCTTCGGTTCGTCGCAGTTATCCCAGTTCATGGATCAGACCAACCCCCTCGCGGAACTGACCCACAAGCGCCGTCTATCGGCCCTCGGTCCCGGCGGTCTGACCCGCGAGCGCGCCGGTTTCGCGGTGCGGGACATTCACCCGTCCCACCACGGTCGGATCTGCCCGGTCGAAACCCCCGAAGGCCCCAACGCCGGGTTAATCGGCTCCCTGGCGACCTACGCGCGCGTCAACGATTACGGGTTCATCGAGACTCCCTGTTACGTCGTCGAGAACGGGCGCGTGCGCTACGATAAACCGGTCAAATACCTGACCGCCGACGAAGAGGATGATTGTCGGGTAGCGCCCGGAGACGTGGCCACCGACGAGAACGGGTATATCCAGGGCGATACCATCCCCGTCCGTTACCGTCAGGAGTTCTCCACCACCACCCCCGAACAGGTGGACTACGTGTGCGTCTCCCCGGTACAGATCGTTTCCGTCGCCACCTCGTTGATCCCCTTCCTCGAACACGACGACGCGAACCGCGCCCTGATGGGATCGAATATGCAAAGACAGGCGGTTCCCCTCCTGCGCCCGGAACGTCCCCTCGTCGGCACCGGATTGGAAGCCCAGACCGCGCGCGACTCCGGGATGGTCATCGTCTCCCGCACCAACGGGGTGGTTTCCTACGTCGATGCCACGAAGATCCGGGTGAAAGTCGCGCCGGAAGACCGCGATATCGTCGGCAAGAGCGAGATCGAGTACGAGATCCAGAAATACAATCGATCGAACCAGGACACCTGTCTCAACCAGCGTCCCCTCGTCTACATGGGCGAACAGGTCGTCCCCGGACAGATTCTCGCCGACGGTTCCGCGACCGAGGGGGGCGAGATCGCGCTCGGACAGAACATTCTCGTGGCTTATATGCCCTGGGAGGGTTACAACTACGAGGACGCGATCCTGATCAGCGAGCGGCTGGTTTACGATGACGTGTACACCAGTATTCACATCGAGAAATACGAGATCGAGGCCCGTCAGACAAAACTCGGCCCTGAAGAGATCACGCGGGAGATTCCCAACGTCGGCGAGGATGCCCTGCGGAATCTAGACGAGCGCGGCATTATCCGCATCGGCGCGTGGGTGGAAGCCGGCGATATCCTCGTCGGTAAAGTCACGCCGAAAGGGGAATCGGATCAACCCCCGGAAGAAAAACTCCTGCGGGCTATCTTCGGCGAAAAAGCGCGGGACGTGCGGGATAACTCCCTCCGCGTTCCCAACGGCGAGAAAGGTCGGGTCGTGGACGTGCGCGTGTTCACCCGCGAGCAGGGAGACGAACTGCCGCCGGGCGCGAACATGGTCGTGCGGGTGTACGTGGCCCAGAAACGGAAGATCCAGGTGGGCGATAAAATGGCGGGTCGTCACGGCAATAAAGGGATTATCTCCCGGATTCTGCCGATCGAGGATATGCCCTACCTACCCGACGGCCGCCCGGTCGATATCGTCCTCAACCCGTTGGGCGTTCCCTCGCGGATGAACGTCGGTCAGGTGTTCGAGTGTCTCCTCGGCTGGGCCGGCGAAAACCTCGGCGTGCGCTTTAAAGTCACCCCCTTCGACGAGATGTACGGCGAGGAAGCCAGCCGCTTAACCGTACACGGTCTGTTAGAGGACGCGTCTAAAAAACATAACCGGGATTGGGTGTTCGACGAAGAGCATCCGGGGAAAGTGATGGTCTACGACGGGCGTACCGGGGAGGCGTTCGATCGACCCGTGACCGTCGGCATGGCCTATATGCTGAAACTGGTTCACCTCGTCGATGACAAGATCCACGCCCGTTCCACCGGTCCCTACTCCCTCGTCACCCAGCAACCCCTCGGCGGTAAAGCCCAGCAGGGCGGTCAGCGTTTCGGGGAAATGGAAGTGTGGGCGCTGGAAGCCTACGGCGCGGCCTACACCCTGCAAGAACTGTTAACCGTCAAATCCGACGATATGCAGGGACGTAACGAGGCGCTTAACGCCATTGTCAAAGGCAAGCCGATCCCCCGTCCCGGAACGCCGGAATCCTTCAAGGTGTTAATGCGAGAACTGCAATCGCTGGGGTTAGATATCGCCGTTCACAAGGTAGAGAACGCCCCCGACGGCACCTCCCGCGACGTGGAAGTGGATCTGATGACCGATACCGGCCGTCGCGCCCCCTCCCGTCCCACCTACGAATCGTTAACCACGGAAGACCTAGAGGAAGAAGAGGCCGAAGTGTAGTTTCACCGAGTCAGGAGTCAGGAGTCAGGAGTCAGGAGTTATTCATTAACCCCCGCGCTCCTTTCCCCTACAGGCCCTTGATGGTAATCGTGTCGGGAGATAGGAGTTAGGAATTCAAAGAAATCATCCCTGCCCCGCTCCTTTGTCGTAAAAGCTTCTAATCGTGTAAGGACAACCGATGTTTTATAACCATATTGTTGACAAAGGGAAACTGAAAAAATTAATCGCCTGGGCGTATCAGAACTACGGCTCGGCGCGTTGCTCGCAGATGGCGGACGATCTCAAAAATTTGGGATTCCGGTTCGCGACCAAGGCCGGGGTGTCGATCAGTGTCGAGGATCTGACGGTTCCCCCGGCGAAACGGCAGATGATCGAGAGCGCCGAACAGGAAATCCGGGCCACCGAACAGCGCTACGCCCGCGGCGAGATTACCGAGGTGGAGCGTTTCCAGAAGGTGATCGACACCTGGAACGGTACCTCCGAAGCGCTCAAAGATGAGGTGGTGCGGAACTTCCAGGCTACCGATCCCCTGAACTCGGTGTATATGATGGCGTTCTCCGGCGCGCGGGGAAACATGAGCCAGGTACGGCAGTTGGTGGGGATGCGGGGTCTGATGGCCAATCCCCAGGGGGAGATCATCGACCTCCCGATTAAAACCAACTTCCGCGAGGGGCTGACCGTGACCGAGTACGTGATCTCGTCTTACGGGGCGCGGAAAGGGTTGGTCGATACCGCTTTACGGACGGCGGACTCGGGATACTTAACCCGTCGTCTGGTGGACGTGTCCCAGGACGTGATCGTGCGGGAAGTCGATTGCGGCACGAATCGGTATATCGAGTTAACGCCGATGACCGACGGGGACCGGGTGTTGATCCCGTTGAGCGATCGCCTGCTCGGTCGCAGTCTCGCGGAGGATATCGTCGTTAACGGGGAAACGATCGCCGAACGGAACCAGATCATCGACGACGAGACCAGCGAGAAAATCGGTCGGCTGGTCGATCGGGTGAAGGTGCGGAGTCCGCTGACCTGCGAGGCCGTGCGATCGGTGTGCCAACACTGTTACGGCTGGAGTCTCGCCCACGGTCACACCGTCGATATGGGCGAGGCGGTGGGGATTATCGCGGCGCAATCGATCGGTGAACCCGGAACCCAGTTAACCATGAGAACCTTCCACACGGGAGGGGTGTTCACCGGGGAGGTCGCCCGTCAGGTGCGCGCCAATTTCAACGGTACGATCCGTTTCCTGCCGGGGTTGAGTATTCGCAACGTGCGGACCCGTCACGGGGACGAGCGCGATCAGGTGGAAGCCCCCGGAGATATCGAGTTGATTCCCGACGCGAAAAATAAAGCCTCGGTGATCTTCGGCGTGACCACCGGTTCCCTGTTATTCGTCACCGACGGCGCGAAAGTGAGCGAGGAGCAACTGCTCGCGGAAATCGCCTCGGATAAGGTGCAGAAAGCCACCGAGAAAGCCACCAAGGACGTGACCAGCGATCTCGCCGGCGAGGTGTTATTCTCGGCGCAATTGATCCCGGAAGAGAAAACCGATCGCCAGGGCAACACCACCCGCACCGCCCAACGGGGGGGACTACTGTGGATTCTCTCCGGGGAGGTGTACAACCTGCCGCCCGGCGCGGAACCGGTCATCACCAACGGCGCGACCGTGAACGCGGGCGACGTGCTCGCGGAAACGAAACTGGTCTCGACCAACGGCGGGATCGTGCGTTTCGAGGAGAATAGCCGGGAGATCGACATCGTGACCGCTTCCGTGTCCCTCGATCGCGCGAAGGTGAAAGTCGAGAGTAGCGGCGGCCGGGAGCAGTTTATTATCTACACCGGCGAGGACGGGCGCTTTTTGCTCAAAGCCACTCCGGGAACGAAGGTACAGAATCACGCCATCGTCGCCGAGTTAATCGACGATCGCTACCAGACCCACACCGGCGGGACGATCAAGTACGTCGATATCGAGGTGTCTAAAGGCAGTCGCAAACAGGGCTACGAGATCACCAAGGGCGGCACGATCCTCTGGATTCCCGAGGAAACCCACGAGGTGAATAAAGACATCTCCCTCCTGCAAGTGGAGGACGGGCAGTACGTGGAAGCCGGGGAAGAAGTCGTCAAAGATATCTTCTGTAGCTCTAGCGGCGTGGTCGAGGTGATCCAGAAAAACGACATCCTGCGGGAGATTATTATCAAACCGGGGCAATTGTTCATGGATCTCGAACCGGAATCCTCCGGGATCGCCCAGGAGCAGTTAATTCACCCCGGAACGCAGATCACGCCCGACGTGACGATCGAGGAACTGCGGCAGGCGGAATGGGTGGAAACGAACGAGGGATTGGGATTACTTTTGCGCCCGGTTCACGAGTTTCCCGTGTACGACGAACCCGCCGCGCCCTCGCAGGGTTCGACCAATCAGGAGGGGGGACGACAGATCGAACTGCGATCGATCCAGCGTATTTTCTACAAGGACGGCGAGCGCGTCAAATCCGTCGAGGGCTGTCAACTGCTCAGTACCCAACTGGTCTTGGAGATCTCCAGCGAGGAACCGGAATCGGTGTCGCATCTCACCGCGGATATCGAGTTAGAACCGACGGAGGAAGCGGATTCCCAACGCCTGCAATTGGTTATCCTCGAATCCCTCGTCCTGCGTCGCGATACCGACGGCGATCCCCTGAGCGGCAATATTCACACCCGGATTCTGGTGAAAGATGGGGACGAGATTCCCCCCGGCGCGGTCGTGGCACTCACCGAGATCCAGTGTAAGGAAGCCGGGCAGATCCGCGGGATTCCCGATTCTCCGGGAAGCGAGGCGGTACGTCGTCTGTTGGTGGTGCGCGAAAGTGACGAGTTCACTATCCCGATCGCTACCGAACCGAAGAGCAAGGTAGGCGATCTGGTGATCGCGGAAACCGAGGTCGCCGATGGGATGCTCGCGCCCAATTCGGGGCAGGTGCTATCGATCGAGAAAACCGCCACCGGCCACGAGATCCATTTACGGAGCGCCCGACCTTACCGGGTGTCGGCCGGGGCGATCCTGCACATCGATGACGGGGATCTGGTACAACGGGGCGATAATCTGGTGCTGTTGGTCTTCGAGCGATCGAAAACGGGAGACATCATCCAGGGTCTACCGAGAATCGAGGAACTGCTGGAGGCGCGCAAACCGAAAGAGGCCTGCATTATCGCCCGGAAGCCGGGGGTCTGTCAGGTGGAATACATGGACGATGAGATCGTCGATATCAAGGTGATCGAGGACGACGGCACCATCAGCGAGTATCCGCTGTTAGCCGGTCAGAATCCTTTGGTGGGCGATAATCAACGCATCGAGGCCGGTCAACCGCTTACCGACGGTCAGGCCAATCCCCACGAGATCCTAGAGGTGTTCTTTAACTACTACGTGGACGAGTTGGGAAGTTACGAGGCGGCGTTAAAAGCGCTGGAAAAAGCCCAGATGTTCCTCGTCGATCAGGTGCAGTCGGTGTATCAATCCCAGGGGATCGATATCGCCGATAAACATATCGAGGTGATCGTCCGTCAGATGACCTCGAAGGTGCGGATCGATGACGGGGGCGATACGAGTATGCTTCCCGGCGAGTTACTGGAGTTACATCAGGTGGAGACGGTTAACGAGGCCATGTCGATCACCGGCGCGGCGGCGGCGAAATACACGCCGGTGCTGTTGGGGATCACGAAAGCGTCGTTGAATACCGATAGCTTCATCAGCGCGGCCTCGTTCCAGGAGACCACCCGCGTGCTGACCGAGGCGGCGATCGAGGGCAAATCCGACTGGTTACGCGGCTTGAAGGAAAACGTGATCATCGGTCGTCTGATTCCCGCGGGAACCGGATTCAACGCCCACGAGATGGGTGGCACCACGGCCGCGGATTACCCGCCGGTCGAGGAGGAGTATTCTTACAATCGCTCCTACTACGCGCCGGCGGCGCCCGGTTTCCCCTCGCGTCCGGCTTTCTCCGACATGGAGGACGACACGAACATGATTCTCGACGATCAGACCGCGCGCGCCTACGCGGAAGGGGATGGCGGTATCCGTCTGGGACTCGACGAGGAGGATGATGAATTCCTCTCCTCGCGCGGTACCGGTCGTTTCGATCGCTGGTCGGAATCGGACGAGGACGAGGAGGATGACGATTTCGAGGACGATTTCGAGGAAGAATAAATCCTAGTTCGATCGTTCCCTACTTTGGCATGGCGAACCCGACTTTCTCGAAAAGTCGGGTTTTTTATCGGTGCCGCTAGACGGGAGATCCCCGATTCCTTCATAATCGAGAACGGGCGAACTTTTCCGAGAAAAGCCCGTAGATCTCTCGCACAATTCGTTTTCGGAGATCTAACAGCTTTAAAAACTGGAGTTTTACGAGATAAAGAAGTTTTTCCCGTGATTCTTATCCATAAGATTCTTTATTCTTCCTCCTGGCTCCTGTCTCCTGTCTCCTGTCTCCTGACTCCTGACTCCTGTCTCCTGTCTCCTGTCTCCTGTCTCCTGGCTCCTGTCTCCCTAACCACACGACAATTTTTGAATTTCGCGAGAGATCTCATGCTACCCCCTTCCCTCCTTCTCGATCGAATGCTGGAAAACTGGATCGCCGAAGATCTCGGACGCGGCGATCGAACCACGGCGGGCATTCTCGAAGGACGCGACCGGATCGAGCGCGCCCGCTGGATCGCCAAGGAAACGGGGGTTATCGCGGGTTTACCCGTGGCGGCGAGGGTTTTCCAACTGCTCGATCGTTCCGCGCGATTTACCCCCCTAGTCGTCGAGGGAGACGCTATCGTGTCGGGAAACTCGATCGCCGAAATCGAGGGTTCCCTATCGGCCCTTTTAATGGGGGAGAGAGTCGCCTTAAATCTCGTTATGCGCTTGAGCGGTATCGCCGGGGCTACCCGTCGCTACGCCGATAAAATCGCCGATTTACCCGCTAAATTAGTCGATACCCGCAAAACTACCCCCGGATTACGAATTCTCGAAAAATACGCCTCCCGCGTCGGTGGCGCGATCAACCACCGTATCGGATTGGACGATGCCGTAATGATCAAGGATAACCATATACAGGCCGCTGGGAGCGTCTCCGAGGCTGTCCGCCGCGTCCGCCAAACCATGCCCTACCCCCTGACGATCGAGGTAGAAACCGGCAATCTGGCAGAGGTGCGGGAGGCGTTGGCGAGCGGGGTAGAGATCATCATGCTCGACAATATGGATCGGGAAACCACCCGCGAGGCGGTTCAAATTATTCGGGATTTCTCCAAAAGTACGAAAATCGAGGCATCCGGGAATATAACTCTCGACACGATTCGTTCCGTCGCCGAAACGGGAGTCGATTACATATCCACCAGCGCCCCGATAACCCGATCGTCTTGGTTAGATCTCAGCATGAAAATCGGTCTCTAGCGCGCCATTCTGCCGAACGCTATGAAAAACGGAGATCGATTGACATCGAGGGAAGCATAGAGATATAGAATGATGAAATCAGAGAAATAATGAGGATAGAGAAATTAATAACTCTTTTCTGCCTCATTTCTCTCGCCTCTTTCATCCCCTTCACCTCGCTTATTCGCCTCACCTTCCGCCTTCTCCGATCGCTTCACGGAATGGTACAGAAATAATACAGCCAGAGGTCGGTACAGGCTTCTAAATCGCTCTCGCTCTCGATTTCCCGACCGGTTTTCCAGGAAAAGATT
Source organism: Pannus brasiliensis CCIBt3594 (assembly GCF_036688125.1). Classification (NCBI taxonomy): domain Bacteria; kingdom Bacillati; phylum Cyanobacteriota; class Cyanophyceae; order Chroococcales; family Microcystaceae; genus Pannus; species Pannus brasiliensis. Next base: position 38,324 of record NZ_JBAFSM010000030.1, read on the forward strand.
TTGATATCCCGAAAGAATGGCTCTAATTGTCGCGATTGCTCTCGCGGTCTACCGTAATAGGTCAGCAGACGGAAGTTGTGGGGTTCATCGCGGATCATCGCTCGATCGGACGTTGCTAATTTGGCGGGAGTCAGCGATCGATTGCGAAGGCGCAGGATCGCCCACATTATCAAGTTAACGTAGGCGCTGAAAGGATTTAGACCGATCTTGTTTTTCCAATCGAATTCGCGTTCGATCGCCGTCAGATTGTGGCTAGAGAAACAGAAAATTCCGGACGATTTACCGACGCGGGCGACTTCTGCGAAAACCCGCTCGCGGTCGGCGGGAGGCATATAATCGATCCCGTTAAAACTAAACAGGATAAAATCGAAAGAATCGTCCTCGAATCGGCTCAGATCCCTCGCGTCACCGACGAACCAGGATAGGGATCGATCGAACCCGGAAAAGCGTTGCCGGCAAGCCTCGATCATTTCCGGTGAGTAATCCAGTCCGGTATATTCCGCGACCAATGGGGCGAAGTGCGCGGTAGTGCGTCCACCTCCCACCCCTAAATCGAGCATTTTCATCCCCGGCAAACGCTCGCGCAGGAGGGTTAGAATGGTTTCTTCCGCGGGCTGTAAGGCGCTCAAAGCAGTGTAATATCGAACGAAACCCCCGCTCGCGTACAGTTTTCGATTGTTGTCGTCAATCATATTCGATCGGGCTTTTTAGAAATATTACTTCGGGTATCGGTCAGGCGATCGAGAATTCGGTAAACTGTCTCGCGTCGGGAGGTTGGAAAGCCAGGACGATATCGCTAGTGGGAATCCCCAAGTGTAGGAGTTCGGTAGCGATGCCCTCTTCTGTCCAATCTTCCTCGATGTAAATTCTGTCATTTTTAACGCGAACGTAAACGGAAATCGCTTTAATCCGTTTCCCGTTTTTCCAGCCAATATTAAACCAAAGATAGTGGCTTCTTTCATCGTCGAATATCAATACCTCATCTACATCGGGGTCGGGGACTTGTGATGAGATTCTTTCGTATTCGGTTAGAATTTTTTTAATCGTGTTTTGGTAATGGGTTAGCTTATCCATTGGATGATTTCCTCTCGATCGATGTCAACAATTAACAATAGAACTTGATATTCTCGTAAAATTAATCGGATCGCGGATTGAGTGAAAAACTCCTCGTAAATTGTTTGTGCGATTGCGAGATAAACTTGATAATCGGGATGTGTGATGGAAAGAAAAGTTCGATAAATAAGATACTGACCTAACGCTGTTTCAAATTCTCGCATGGGAGAACGTCCCCGAAAGCTTTTGATTTCAATAACGATTTTTCGTTCGCCGCGGGTTGCCGAGATTGTTTTCTCTCCAGCATGGTAAATATCTTTTGCGGGCATTAATCTACTACGATAATTTTTCAATCTTTTGTTGTACCTTCGATCAACTTTAGTGTTTGTCTTGAAATAAGCTTACAGCCTTTCTCGTAAAGGTGAAGTACAGACAAACCCTTGCTACTAAAGGATTCTAGCTCCCAAAACGTACCTCATTTATCTGAGAAAGGCTGTAAATCGTTCTACAGGTTGCCACCACCGCGATTTACTAAAAAATTCCTCGGTCAATGGAGGGATATCGGAAGTATCGATTTCCTCTTCCGTAAGCGAGTCAACTTTCTGCCAATTCGTCTTCGAGGTATTGTTCATAGCGTTTTCGTTCATAAGATCGTTGTGTTTACAATATTTATTAAAGATTATCTCGGTTGATTCCAAAATTATGTTCTAATTGTTTCATATATTTATTTAATTTACTTAAAACATACTCGGCTATCTTACCCGGTGTAGCATCGGTTGTATAACAAAACTCTAAGCAAACAAGACTTTTCTGCGTATCAACTAATATATCTGGTTGAATAGTTGTAAGATATGGATGTCTCTCTTCACAACTAAATTTAAAATTTTTGTTTTCAAGTGAATCTTTTAATGTCAAATAAACGGCCTTGTTAAAAAGATGATCACTAATTTTATTTTTATGCTGATATATATCTTCATTGATTTTTTGAAAAGCTTGCCTTGCATTATTCAACCCTTTTTCTACTGTTCCGCTTTTACGCTTTCCACCCGGAATAGAAACATTTGACAATTGTAAACATAATGGCGTTCTTTTAAGCGTGTCTATCGCTTTTTTTTTGCCGAACCAGTGTATAGGAACTTTGTATTGATTTTCATCAAGGAAATCATCTCTTGTAATAGGTATTCCCGCTTCTTTTGCATAAGCGGCTATACAACTTACCAATGCGTTTGTCGGTAAATACATAATTTTAGTTGTTAACATACGACTACTAAGAGCAAGAGTTAAACGCTTAGGACTCCAATCCGCTTTTCTTTGATTATTATCATTAATATAGGCGTAAAGTGATTTATAATCCGCATTCCACATTTCATTGATTATATCTGGCGTTTGTTTGGCAAAGCGTGCTACTACCCCTTCTGCTTCAGGATAAGAAAATATAAACCAGACCTCTGTTGGTTTAGGAATAGATTTGGAAATCCGAGATAAATAATTAGTCCTTTTTTCCCAAAATGTTTTGACATCTTTTAAATAATCTCTGATCAAGTGCTTATCTTGAGGTTTTTGCTGATACTGTATTTTTAAATCCTCAAGATCATTATCAGTTAGTTGAAACTCGTAACAAGTTTTTCCAGCATTAAAAAACATGATGGTTTTCTTGGCTATATTAGGATATTCGTCAATTGGTGGGCCAGTAAATTCGATAAAAGGGGTTCTTCTATGAAACATTGTACTAGAATAATCTTGAGCAAATTTTCTCATATCTTCTAGATCCTGACGAACCGTTATCGGCCAAATAATCAAGATCGCATATTTGCGAAGCAGTGCGTTTAAATCTCTAAAAAAAGCTTTAATTTGAGATTCTTCTTCATCTTTTAAATTTTCTAGATAGTCTATGACGATACATAATTTTTCTTCTTTTTTATTGTTTTCGGAAAAAAACTCTACAGATTTTTTCTTGATTTCTTCACGCAGTAATTGGAGCTTTAGATTAGAGCTAGATTGAGGTGTTAATTCACTGGCATCAATCGATATAATTTCTTGTATTGGTATATGTTTTTGAATCTTTAGAGAACTTATAAAAGTCGATTTTCCAACGCCTGACACACCATACAAAAACAGTAAATATCCCGCAGTGCTAATATCTGCCGCAACTTGAATAATTGGCTCTTCAAATTCAGTGACAGGAACGATAAGATCAACAAGTCTAGCATCGTTTTTTTCAACTCTAGACAAAATTTCTTCATAGGAAAAAGGAAGAAATAAATCTTCGATTTTACCTTTGTTGTTTAGCTCAGAAAACTCCTTGCATGGATCAGAAGTCTTGAATCCTCTCTCGCTTTCTTTTTCATTTTTTAAAGTATCCCAACGAGATTCTGTCCGAACTGTAATTGCTTCTGAACTTGTTTGCCGTGAAACATCTTCTGCAAAATTCTCACTATTTGCAAATAGGCTTAACTGGTTTGGATCGTTATAATTTTGTTTTTTAGACATACTAACTCAAATTGATTGATGGAAACATATTACCCTGTAGTGTCTGGGTGATAGGGTGAGCTTTAAATAGCCCACCCTACCATTATACTAACTCAAAACGCCCGAGGGAATCCCTAAGATATCCTCGATGCGGGGGAGTTCTTCCACGGGGATGACGCGACCTTCATCCTCGAAACCGGCGATTTCGTTGAAATTCAGATAGCGGTATAAATCGCCCGCAAAGGGATTGATTTTCTCCGCGACAATGGCGAGATATTCTTCCACCGTCGGGATACGTCCCAATAGCGCGCAAACCGCCGCCAGTTCCGCGGAACCGAGATACACCCGCGCGTCTTTGCCCATGCGATTATTGAAGTTTCGAGTCGAGGTAGAAAATACCGTCGCCCCGTCTTCTACCCGCGCTTGATTGCCCATACAGAGAGAACAGCCTGGCATCTCGGTACGCGCCCCGGAAGCGGCGAAAATACCGTAAATTCCTTCATCGCGTAATTGCTGTTCATCCATACGCGTCGGGGGACAAATCCACAGTCGCGCTTTTGCCGTTCCCGCACCCTCTAGAATCTTCGCGGCGGCGCGATAGTGACCGATATTGGTCATGCAGGAACCGATGAATACCTCGTCGATTTTATCGCCCGCGCACTCGGACAGTAATTTAATATTATCCGGGTCGTTGGGCGCGGCGACGATCGGTTCTTTAATCTCGCTCAGATTCACCTCGATAGTGTCCGCGTATTCCGCGTCTTTGTCTCCCTCCATTAACACGGGATTGGCTAACCACTGTTCCATCTTGGCCACGCGTCGGAGAATCGTTTTCGCGTCGGTATAACCCCGCGCTGCCATATTTTTCAACAGCGCCACGTTAGAACGGAGATATTCCGCCACCGTCTCGGTACTCAGCTTAATCGTACTGCCCGCGCAAGACCGTTCCGCGGTCGCGTCGGTAAGCTCGAAAGCCTGTTCCAGTTTCAAATCCGGTAAGCCTTCCATCTCCATGATGCGACCGTTGAAAACATTCTTTTTATTCTGTTTCTCGACGGTCAATTTGCCTTCCTGCATGGCGACGTAGGGAATGGCGTTAACGATATCCCGTAGCGTTACCCCCGGTTGTAGTTCCCCGGTAAACCGCACTAACACCGATTCCGGCATATCGAGGGGCATCACCCCCAGCGCGGCGGCGAACGCGACTAAACCCGACCCCGCGGGGAAAGAAATTCCCAACGGAAAACGGGTATGGGAATCGCCCCCGGTTCCCACGGTATCCGGCAGTAACATCCGGTTTAACCACGAGTGAATGATGCCATCCCCCGGACGCAACGCGACCCCGCCGCGGGTGGAGAAGAAATCCGGTAAGTCGTGATGGGTTTTAATATCGACCGGTTTGGGATAGGCCGCGGTGTGACAGAAACTCTGCATGACTAAATCGGCGCTGAATCCCAGACAGGCTAATTCTTTTAACTCGTCGCGCGTCATCGGGCCGGTGGTGTCCTGCGACCCCACGGTGGTCATCATCGGTTCGCAGGAAGTCCCCGGACGGACACCGGGTAAACCGCAAGCTTTCCCGACCATTTTCTGCGCGAGGGTGTAGCCTTTGCCGGTATCGTTCGGCATGGTGGGACGGACGAATAGGGTACTGGGTTCGAGTCCGAGCGCGTGACGGGTTCGGTCAGTGAGCGCGCGCCCGATTAATAGGGGAATCCGTCCCCCGGCGCGCACTTCGTCGAGAATGGTATCGGGTTTGAGGGTGAAGGTGGAGATGGTTTCGCCGGCTTCGTTGGTGATTTTGCCCTCGTAGGGATAGATGGTAATCACGTCCCCGGTGTTCAGGGCGCTAACGTCGCACTCGATGGGCAACGCGCCGGAATCTTCGGCGGTATTGAAGAAAATCGGGGCGATTTTTCCGCCGAGAATGTAGCCCCCGGAACGCTTATTCGGAACGAAGGGGATATCCTCGCCGATATGCCAGAGAACGGAGTTAATCGCCGATTTCCGGCTGGAACCGGTTCCCACTACATCGCCGATGTAGGCGACGGGATGACCTTTTTTCTTCAGTTCGACGATGGTTTCTAGAGAACCGGGTTGACGGGTTTCTAACATCACCAGCGCGTGGAGGGGAATATCGGGGCGCGTGGTGGCGTGGGGCGCGGGGGATAGGTCGTCGGTGTTGGTTTCGCCGGGGACTTTGAAGACGGTGACGGTGATTTCTTTGGCGAGTTTGGGTTTGTTGATAAACCATTCGCCGTTGGCCCACGCGTCGATTACCTGTTTGGCGTAGGGGTTGGTATCGGCGAGTTCGAGGACTTCGTTGAACGCGTCGAAGACGAGGAGGGTTTTACTTAAAGCGGAGGCGGCGGTGGCGGCGATGTTGGTATCTCTCGATTTGAGGAGTTCGATGAGGGATTGCACGTTATAGCCTCCCACCATCGTACCGAGAAGGCTAACCGCGCCCTGGGGGGAGATAACGGGAGAGGTGATTTCTCCTTTGGCGATGCCGGTGAGGAATCCGGCTTTCACGTAGGCGGCTTCATCGACTCCGGGGGGAACTCTATCGCGCAGGAGGCTCATTAATTCCCCTTTGAGTTCTTCGGGGGGATTTTTTAACATCTCGCAGAGTTCCGCGGTTTGTTCGGCGTTGAGGGGTAGGGCGGGAATGCCGAGTTTCGCGCGTTCTTCGGCGTGCTGGTGATAAGCTTCTAACATTTCTATCTCCTGATAGTCGCTCGTGTCGGATGGTTTATTCTAGATTACCGAGTTTTCGCGGGTAGGTTCGCGAGGGACAATTCGATCGATCTATATTGTAGTCGTTATGAGTTTGGATAGGGAGGGGCGCGGGGGCGATCGATACGGTAAAATGTCAACATCTACACCGAATCTCTTTATGACGGTGAGTGTACAATTCGATTTACCGATCGATATCCCGTCCTCTCTCTATCACGCAGCGGAACAACAGGCGAAAATCGCCTATATTATGACCCTATTAAACACGGGGAAATGAGTGGCGGTACCGCGGGGAAGCTGTTAAGAATCTCTCGCGTAGACGTTTTCGATCGGATGTCCCGATACGGAGTGCCAGTTTTACCCGATCAGAGTCGAGAGGAGCTAGAGAGAGAAATACGGGAAACTCTCGAAATCAACAAATATTAGATATGACGGGATAAATTTAAAAGTATACAGTTTGCAAGATAGATTTTGTGCGGAATTGAATTTATAAAAAGATCGCGATTTTATCTCGGTAGGTTAGCGAAGCGTAACCCACCCTACGGTCTTTTCCAACGGCTTCTAAAACATACAAAAAGGGTGAGCGACGCTCACCCTAGAGATTTGTTTAACCCTGATTCGGATTATTGGTTTCCGGGGCGGGGTCGGTGGTCGCGATCCGCATCTGTTGGATCAGGTTATCGAGGGCGAATTCAAGGTGTAGGCCCGCGTCTACCGCCGTCCAGCCCTGTTCGGTTAAGTGTCGCCACTCGAAGTGGAGGTGAGGCCCGGTAGACATTCCCGTACTGCCCACGCGACCGATCATCTCGCCCTGTTCGACGTGTTGACCGGGGGTGACATTGATTTCCGAGAGGTGTCCGTAGCGGGATTCCTGGGTTCCGTCGAGGTGGCGCAGGATGACCATCAGACCGTAACCACCCACCCAATCGGCCGTGACCACTTCACCGGGATAGGCCGCGAGTACGGGGGTTCCCGTCGGCGCGCCGAGATCGGTTCCCGCGTGCATGGCTTCCCGACCGCTAATCGGGTGTTGTCGCCAGCCGAAAACGGAGGTAATCCGGGCGGGAATGGCGAGGGGGAAGAGTAAATCGGTGCGTTGCGGTTGCTCGCTTACCGTGGGGCTAAGGCTGGTAGCCCGATCGATCGTCGCCGATTCTTCCGCGGGTTCTACGGTGGGATAGGCTTCCACCGGACGCGTCACGGGCGCGAGGGCGAGTTTCACGCCGTTCCATTCCGGGGGATTGAGGGGGACGACCGTACCGACCTCGCTGGGAATCACTCTCGGGGCCGCGAGACGGACGGGCGCGGTAGAGGCTACCAAGGTGGGCGCGATACGACTCGCGACATTCTCGGTAACGATCCGTCTCCGGGGTTGAACGGCGACGGGATTCTCGGCGATTATTCTTTGTCTCCGGGGTTGAACGGCGACGGGATTTTCGGCGATTATTCTTTGTCTACGCGGTTGGACGGCTACCGTCTCGGTTTGACGGACATCGGGACGGGAACGACGGATCGCGGTCAGATTGACGGGGGGTAAGGGTTTGGCGACCCTAGCGAGACGTTGACGCTGACGGGGGGCGGCACTCGCGACGGGCGCGGCCGCGCAACGACCGCCCACCAGTTGACCGCCGCGGGCGATCGTCTGGCAACCGCCACTCCGTCCGGTAACGACCACCTCGGTAGGCGGCGCGTAGTTCCGGGTGTCGATAAAATTATTTTTGCCCGACGCGGTTTGTCGCGGGGCGAGGGTGGGCATATCGGTTCGGTGATTTTCGGGGATAGCGAGGCGGCCGGAAGGTTCGGACACCGTTTCCGCGGCGATCGGGACGGGGGGTTTGAGGGTCGGAACCGTTTCCGTTCCTACTTCACCGGCGGTGGCGCGGTTCGGGAGACCGATCGAGCCGACGAGCGCGAGACTAATAAGACCGAGAACACCGAGACTCGTTCGCGACGAGTTCGAGAATAGAAACTTCCTGATAACGGATGATTGACGCATGATACCGCCTCACTTCTCACGGGTTGCCAATTACGAGCTTTTAGACATACTTCTCGCGAAAGAAGTTTTATCGATTATAACCGAGACTGATTGTACCGGTCGGGAGATGGATTTCGGTAGTCGCTCCCGCCGAAGACAGACGGACTTTTAATTCGCCCCGATCGCTTACCCCGGTTACGATTCCCGTATTCCCGGCGATCGATACCCTCTGGCCGAGATTCGCGAAAAGTTCGAGATAAACCGCGAGTAAACCCTCTATATCTTTGGATAGATAGTAATCGTAACCGGAAAAAATCGCGGCGATGGTTACGGCCGCTAATTGTTCGAGAGAATGTATCGAGCTTTCCCCCGTTCCCGTGAAAAAAGTTTGTAGATCGATCCCGGTTTCCGGCACCCGATTGCGCCAGTTAATCCCTACCCCGATCACGGCCCGCGAGATGTTTTCTCCCCGAACCCGCGTTTCGATTTTTATTCCCCCTAATTTTTTCCCGTCGATCACCAGATCGTTGGGCCATTTCACGCGGACGGGTATCCGATAGGAACGTAGACGGGACGCGATGCCCCAGGCGGTCGCGAGAACGAGATGGGGGGCTTTTTCAACGGTTAAATCGGTTTCTAACGCGAGAGAGAGATACAATCCGCCGATTTCCGAGAGCCATTGTCGGCCCTGTTGTCCTCGTCCCGCGCTCTGTTGGCTCGCGATCACCGCGAAGGGGGGATTTTCGCCCGATTCGAGCAGTTCCCAGGCGGTTCGATCGGTCGAGGGGATTGTATTGAACCCGTGAACGGGGATTCGTGTCTTTAGATCGAGCGAGGAAAGTTCGTTTTCGAGTTGTTGGATGTCCAAACTCATGGCTACGATGGTTGAAAATAAAGAACGAACACTGACGATCGAGGTGAATACCGTGACAACCCTAGTGACTGATGAACGGAAGACGCGAACCTGGCAATGGCGGGAGTGGGACGGTTTACCCTATCTGACCTGCTCGTTGTTAGAGGATTGGTCTCACGGCTTTTTTACCCGACAGTATCACCCGCGCCCTCCCGAAACCTTCGTCGGCGCGTTACATACCGAGGCCGAAGTATACCGGGTGAAACAGGTTCACGGCGATCGAGTCGTCACCCCGACGGAAATCCAACGGGAAGAAACCGCCGAAGCTGACGGTATTCTCACGGAATCGCCGAATCAGGCGGTCTGGGTGGCTAGTGCCGATTGTACCCCCGTTCTGATCGGCGATCGAGCGACCGGCCGCGCGGTGGCGATCCATTCCGGGTGGCGCGGGACGGCGAAACGGATCGTTCCGGGGGCGATCGATCGTCTGGTCAATTCCGGAAGCGAGTTAGAGAATTTATCGATCGCTCTCGGGCCGGCGATCGCGGGAGAGGTGTATCAGGTTTCGACGGAAGTGGCCGCGGAGGTCGGCGCGAGTTTGTTCCCGGACGAGGGAAACGAGGGAACGATGCTCGAACGTCTTTTCGATCTGCCCGATTCTCCCCTACATCCCGACCCGGAACCGGGGAAAGTGCGTTTGGACGTGCGATCGATCCTCCTGCACCAGTTACGACAGCTAGGGATCGACGATGACCGCATCGCCATCGCGCCTTTCTGTACCTACCAACAAGGCGATCGTTTTTTCTCCTACCGCCGCGAACGCGAGAAAAAGATTCAATGGTCGGGAATCGTGAGTCGCTAAGGCAGGGTGTAGGGTGTGGGGAGTGAGGGAGGTGAGGGAGGTGAGGGAGAAAATAGTTATTATTTCCTCGGAAACTTCATTTTTATTAGTTTTCCATCTTCCCCATCTTCCCCATCCCCCTCATCTCCCCCATCTTCCCCATCCCCCTCATCTCCCCTATCTCCCCATCACCCCGCGGGTTGAACTCCGGAACCCACCGGGGCGATCGAGTTTAACTGTAGGTCGGGATGATCCTCGCGTACCTGTTGCAAGTTCCACTCGTTTTTAAACAGTAAAACGGGACGACCCCAGTAATCCTTAACGGTGAGGGTGTTGAACAGTTTCCCCGCTTTCTCCAGCGCCGGCCAGCCTCCCGCTACCCAACGGGCGAGACTATAGGGTAAAGGTTCTAAGGTGGTTTCTACCCCGTATTCGCTCAACAGACGGAACTGCACTACCTCGAACTGGAGTTGACCGACCGCGGCGAGAATGGGATCGCGCTTGAAGTCATCGATCGACGATAGAATCTGTACCGCACCCTCTTCCTGTAGTTCGGAGACCCCTTTCTGGAATTGTTTGAACTTGGAAGGGTTAGGATTTTTTAGATAGGCGAATAATTCGGGAGAAAAACAGGGAATTCCCTCGTACTCGATTTTTTTTCCCAGATAAATCGTATCGCCGATCGCGAAAACGCCGGGATTATTCAACCCGATCACGTCTCCCGGATAGGCTTCCTCGATCACCGCGCGATCTTGGGCGAAAAGTTTCTGCGGACGGGAAAGGCGGATGGTTTTGCCCGATCGAGCGTGATTAACCGCCATATCTTTCTCGAACTTGCCGGTACACACCCGCACGAAAGCCACCCGGTCGCGATGTTTCGGGTCCATATTCGCCTGGAGTTTGAAAACGAAGCCGGTAAATTCCGGGTAGGTAGGGTCGAGGTTTCCCGCGGTCGAGTTGCGTCCGACGGGTTTCAATCCGTAGTCGAGAAAGGCTTCGAGGAAAAGCTGTACCCCGAAATTGGTCATCGCGCTCCCGAAAAATACCGGGGTCATCTGTCCCGCGTGAACGGCTTCGAGATCGAGTTCCGCGCCCAGTTCCGACAGAAGCTCTATATCCTCTTTTAACTGGTAATACAGGTCTTTGTCGAGATATTCTTCAATTTTGGGGTCGCCGAGCTTTATGACGGTCTCACGGGCTTCCCGAGAGCCGTGGGAGCGACGTTCAAAGAGGTGTATCGTCTCGTTGCGTCGATCGAACACGCCTTGAAAGCGATCGCCGCCACCGATCGGCCAGTTTACCGGATAGGTTTGCAGACCTAATTCTTTTTCGATCTCGTCTAATAAATCGAGGGGTTCGCGTCCCGGACGATCCATTTTATTGACGAAGGTGAAGATCGGTAACTGGCGCAGTTTACAGACCTCGAATAGCTTACGGGTTTGCGGTTCCAGACCTTTGGCCGCGTCGATGAGCATCACCGCGTTATCGGCGGCCGCGAGGGTGCGATAGGTGTCCTCACTAAAGTCTTGGTGTCCGGGGGTGTCGAGGAGATTGATCTGGAAGTCGCGATAATCGAATTGCAGGACGGTGGAAGTGATGGAAATCCCCCGTTGTTTCTCCATCTCCATCCAGTCGGAAGTGGCTTTGCGTTGGTCGCGTCGGGCTTTTACCGCTCCCGCCTGGTGAATTGCGCCCCCGTACAGCAGGAGTTTTTCGGTGAGGGTGGTTTTTCCCGCGTCGGGGTGGGAGATAATGGCGAAATTCCGTCGCTTCTCGATCTGGGTTTCTAATTCTTGCAGGATTTCAATAGACATTACGGGCTTAGAAGTTTCCTATAGACTCTCTTACCAGCCTATCGATTATCCTCGCGTTCATCAATAGCCGGCGGGGATGAGGGGGTATGCCCGCGTTCGATCGAGAGGATGACTTCCCCGCGGGAGAGACGGAAATGTGGGTTGATGGAGGGGTTAGGTTCGGTTCTGAAACGAAAGCCACGGTAGAATAGGAGACAAAACGCTCGATCGATCTCGCGCTTCGGTAGTGGTAGTCTATTCCATGACCGGATCGCCTTTTCAGACCGTACAGATCTATTGATAGTCCTTCCAATCCATCGCTAAAAAAATCCTTTGTTCGTATCCAATTACTCAGATGACATTAACTCAAGGAAATTTATTCGGATTTGAGCCAAGTTTGTTTGGCTTGGGCATAGGTCGCTCTAATAGAGATTTTTCAAAAGAGGCCAGTTGGGGCAAGAATAAATTTAATAATGCTTTTCCAGTATCTCTGGCTTGTTACATGGCGAGTAAAGGATTACAGCCAGTTTATTTAACTTTAGATGAAAGTTCAGTAATTAAACATACAAAAATAGAGGTTGATCGAGTGTTCGGTTTGGAACCATTTTCATCCAATCTTTATTTCTCGTTTGAAACGGATTTTACGCCTTACAGAACAATCGTTACAGGGAAGTTTCCAAGAACCGATCTAGTTACCTTGGACAAAGCCAATAGAAATAATTGCCTTCGATGTTTGGAGGTAAAGCTCACCGCTTTGCCCGACAACTCAACCTATAGACTTCCAGAAAGTCGGTATGGTTGCGAGATTGTTGTTAGACCTAATACGATTATTTATTTAGCGCTAGGGATCGCGTACAAGTTTCAAAATTCTCCAGAGACATTACTGAATTATCTAGATCCTAATTCTGTTCGTGGAGATTTAGAATGGTGGAATATAGAAAATATTATTAATTATATTTTAGATTTAGCCGATGATATAGATCGCATTTTACTTTCAGCCTTGCATTTGCAAGAACCATTCGTTTTACAACCGATCTGGAAAACGATCGGCAAAACAACTAAGCTACATGAAGATTGTTTGGATATATTTGTCTGGAGTGATTTCGCGTTTACACGGCTTTTTTTTAATGCGGCTCGGGATGCTTTAAGTAAAAGTAAAAAACAAGAACAAGAAATCGATCGATACGCTCGATCGATTATTTGGCTTTCGAGAATGCTTCTAGATTTTGCCATGATGGGAAGAATTCCTCATGAAGACATTATTAAAACCTTTTCCTATAAAGCTCAAACTGATAAGGCATTTGCCTTAAACGGTTCTAATACGAATCAGTATATGTCTTGTGCGGAATTAACAACTCCTAGAATCAAGAAAGATGAAATTAAAAATATAATTTTGGGAGGGGGACAAAATTATCTTAGTCCAGAAAGAAGATTTGATGCCGCTCTCTTAGGTAATCCAGAGTTATTCGCTTAAAAAATATGGGCATTGATTTAAAAGATTTTAAAGTGGTAGACCTTTTTTCAGGTTGTGGCGGATTCTCGCTAGGACTTCAAAATGCAGGATTTAACGTAGTCGCTGGATTTGACAACTGGGAAGCGGCTATTGAGGTTTATCAGAAAAATTTTAGCCATCCAGTTTTTGCTGTCGATCTCGAAAAGCTTCCAGGCGATTATGATTGTATACGTGAATTCCAACCGAGTATTATAGTTGGGGGTCCACCTTGTCAAGACTTTTCCAGCGCGGGAAAAAGAGATGAAAGTCTCGGCAGAGGAGATTTGACAATGACATTTGCAAAAATTGTCACCGATCTTAAGCCTCGATTTTTTATCATGGAAAATGTAGACAGATTTGTGAAAAGTGAAAAATATCAAGAAGCGAAAAAAGTTTTTGAACTGGCTGGCTATGGACTGACAGAAAAAATCGTTAATGCAAGTTTTTGTGGTGTTCCGCAAAATAGAAAAAGATTTTTTTGGATCGGTGATATAAATGGAAAACATCAACAAATAGAATTTTATCTTGACAAAAATATGTCCAAAAAAGCCATGACCATTAGACAATATTTTAATCAAATAAATAAGCCTTTAAATTTTGAACATTATTACAGACACCCAAGAAGCTATAAAAGACGTGGTGTATTTAGTGTTGATGATCCTAGCCCAACAGTTAGAGGGGTTAATCGACCTATTCCTAAAACATATCGATCGCATTCTGGAGATTCAGCGTTGATAACATCAGCTATACGTCCTTTAACCACCCTGGAAAGAAGCTATCTACAAACTTTTCCAGAAAACTTTATTTTTACTGGCTCTAAAACCGATATCGAACAAATGATTGGCAATGCTGTTCCTGTTAAGCTTGCTGAATATGTCGCTCGCTGTCTTGTCGAATATATTGTAGATCGTGATCTTCAAGACTCGAACCAATTCGCTCAGTTTAAACAAACTAGTCAAAATTTTATTCAACTCTCTTTACTAGAAATATGAAAAGTCGAACAATTTTCAGTAATGTAAGAACACGGGGATCTCGACACTTTTTTACTTTGTCAACCTATGCGATCGCAAATGCAATAGAGCAAGAAACTCGGCTAATTCTATTAATCCCTCGGCCTCTTTTCTTTCCGAGACGGTTAACGTTTCTCCCGCGTCTTGTCGATCGAGCAGAAATTGCAAACGTTCCTGAACCGCTTCCGGGAGTTGAAAACGAGTCAGTTCGATCGGTATCTCGATAACTTCGGACATACAATCAAACCTTTACAGAGATACGGTTATTGTAGTCGATCGTCCCTCCAAAAGCGATCGATCGGCTACCGAACTCGATCGAATTGGAAATCTTCGCCAAAAGTACGACTTTCGCGACAGAATCAGAGAGTTTAGCCGTAGGTAACAATAGATATTAGAAGAGAAAGATCTTCGGCAAGTTCTCAACTACAGCGAGAACTCACCGAACTGAAAACTACTGAAAAATCGCTAAAATCCCGTTAACATCCCGTAAATCGCCCAGATCGCCATCGCGCGGAGATAATGCGAGGCTCGGAACGTTCCCGCCGCGGTAATCGCCTCCGGGGTGCGGAACTGTAAGCCATTCTCGTATACCTGTCGCACCACGGCCTCGGTAATTTTCATCCCCTCCTCTTTCATCCCCATCTGGATTAAAAAGGCCGCCAACCCGAAATTAATTCCCGTCCAGACTTCTAACGGGTGGGTCGCGTCGGGATTCTCCGGGGTTCCATCGGGACGTAACCCGTTAGCGGCGCCGAATTTCCCCTCGTAAAATTTGAGGAAACAGGCGGTATAAATCTTTCTTAAGGAGGATTCGGTATACTGGCTCTCTACAACGTCCGGTAACGCCAACAATCGCGCGTAGAATTGACCGCACAACTGATCCGTCATCACCACGTCGGAACCGCTACCGCTATCGAGGCGATAATATTCCCCGTTCCAGAGTGTCTCGTGATACACGGCCCGCGATTGGTGTAGCCATCCCGCGAAGACCGCGGTATCTTCTTCGAGAATTTCGCCGATTTTTAGCGTCGCTTCCAGCGCGGCTATCCATAATCCGCCACAATAAGCACTGATGCCCTGTAATCGCCAATCATCGAAGGTTTGATCCGGCGCACCGGAGTTTTCGGGGATACCGTCGTTGTCGAGGTCGAAAGTTTTCAGATAGTGCAGGGTTCGGACGATCGAATCCCAACATTCTCGCAGGAAATCCACGTCTTTCGCGCCGGTTAATAGATAATCCCGGTAAACCAGTAGAACGAAGTCACTTCCGAGGTCTTTCCACAGATTACAGTCCTGATAGCTGGTGTAATTGCTTTTTGCCCAGGGGTGTTCGTTGGGAGCGCCGAGATCGTGGGGGGTGGCGTTTTTCGCCTTGCGAATTGCCGAAGCTTGGTTATAGCCGATAATTCTCGGGGTTTCGTCTTCGGTGGGGATGGCGCGGGAGAAAGCTTCCATTACCGCCTTTTCTAGCCGCGGCCAGAGCATTAATAAGCCGAAAGAACCGTAGAGACGGACATCGAGACTCTCGTACCAACGGTAATCGATACATTCTAGAACGCCGAACTGCCCGATCGGATCGTCCTCGCTCGCGGCCGTCCAGAGACTTCCCCCGTCCGCGAGCAGGTATAATTCGTTAAATAAGGCCATTTTGAACCAATCGGGGAGATCCGATCGCTCTAAAATCGGTTTCTGCCAATCGATAATATTTTTCCGCCACGTATCGCCGTGTTTTAGTGCCGTCCGCACCATCGACCACGCGTTATGACCGTTGCGACCGAAAAAATCCGTATAGCGGCGATAGTAATTGATACCCTGAGCGAATTCGGTCACGGGGAAATCCCACGCTACAATAAAGGGAATTTTCTTCATTTTTCCCGGACGGATCGTGAAACGGATGGCCATCGCGGTCGCTGTCTGTTCCCCCTTTCTCGCGGGAGTTTCGTCCTCTATATCCGGTAAAGAACCATTCATCGCGAAATGATCCCAAATTTCCGAACCATCGCCGTCGGGGTTCCATTTTCCCAGATAGAAAACGTCTAGCGTCGGATTGGTAATACTCGCGATCGCGATCTGTCCGTCTCCTTCTCCCGGTTCCTCGTGATTCCGTCGCAAAACGCACCCCACCCGGAAGTTATCGACAATCCATTGATTGTAATTTCCCTCGCTTTCCCCGCATTTCGGTCGGTATTCATAGACGGGACTGCCATCGTCGCGAACCTGGACGGTGGGGGATTTCACCGCGTTAGTAAACCAGCCGACCGTGTTCTGCCAGGTGAGGAGGATACTGATAGTAATCGGTTTATCGGTGGGATTGTGTGCCGTCCACTCGAATATAGCGATCGGGTAGCTAGATTCTTGATAATTTCCCGCCCAAATCGGCGAAAATTGCTCGCATACGAGTTCCGTTTCAAAAACTCCCCGATATTCGTACCAAGCGCGGGGATATAGTGCCGAATAGGTTCCCCGCTCTTTCGGATACCACGACCACCGCGATAATTTGCCGTCTTCGGGAGCTTCCGTCGCCATCGCGTAGGCTCTCGCAGTTCCGTCTTCTGTTTGCTCAAAAACGCTGAATTGACAGGCGGGAAGGCTCTTAAACGTGTGTTCTCCCCCGTCGAGATGCCAGAGATTGAAATCTCCCTTCGAGGAACGTCCGATACAACCGGCCCCGAATCCCCCTAACGGCATCCCGTGCCACGGCCCGTCGTCGAGGTTGCTCGCGTAACGTACCGTGTAGGGTTTCTCCCATCCTTTACCGATGGGACGTTGCCACGCGGGGGAGGGAATTTCGGGTCGGGAGATGGGGGTAAGCATAGGGAACTGTTTCGGAATTGCTCGATCGATTTAACCACATCGACGGTAATTCCCCAAACAAGATTCCGTTTATCGAAATTTCCCGGTAGCCTCGATCTTTCCAGATGGGAGCGCTGTGGTCTCGATCGTCAGTCCGGAAGAACTCGCCATTTTCGAGGAAGTCATTCAAAGGAAATAAGCGATCGAAGACGTGTTCTATAATCAAGAACTTGAAGCCATATCCTTAATACAGGTTTCCATCAACTCCTCGACACCCATCACCGGAAAAATCGGTACATTCAAGCGACTCGCTACCGTTTCCAATCGCGTATCGTCTAGAAATACCGTATCCCCATCTTTTAACATCACCGACGGCAGTAATATTCCATCGCCCAGATTGCGATCTTTTAATCCGTCGATCAGATCTTGCCCAGTTAATAATCCCGTCACCGTGATTTCTTGTCCCCAATAATTACTATTCAACGCGACTAATTCCACGGTTAAGCCTTCCACCTGATTCAATCGTTTGACTAACGGTTGAAAAGCGTGTTCTACCGCGTTGCCAACTACCCATGTCCATCTTCTCGCGGGGAATATTTTTTGGGGCAAGAACTTTTTCGCTGTTTTTTGAAAATCCCGAATAAACTGACGGATAGAACCCACCCCGTTACCGATTTGGGGGTAATCTTCATAATGAGATTGTGGGGGTAAATCCATCCTCGCGATCAGGAACCATTCATCGGCTAACCACACCACGTTACTCTCGAATTCCTGACGGAATTTTTTCTGTAAGATTTGTACCTGCGCGATAACTTCCCGCGCTTTTTCAGTCGTCACGGGAATTAATTCATCCTCCGCGGGACGGAAACGGGTTAACCCCACGGGAACCACTGCCACGGATTCGACAGCGGGAATATCTCCCCGATGGAAAGAGACGAGATCGAGCAGGGTTCTTTCGAGGTGTATGCCATCATTAATCGTCGGACATACCACCACTTGCGCGTGAATCTGTAACTGTCTTTCTTGAAACCATTTGAGATTGTCTAAAATCTGTCCGGCGCGGGGATTTTTTAATAAACGAATTCGGACATCGGGTTCGGTCGCGTGAACGGAAACGAAGAGGGGAGAAATCCGCATCTGTTCGATACGTTGCCATTCTCTCGCGGTGAGATTGGTGAGGGTTAAATAACTACCGTAGAGAAAACTTAAGCGGTAATCGTCGTCTTTGTAATAGAGGGTTTCCCGTTTGCCTTCCGGCTGTTGGTCGATAAAGCAGAAAGGACATTTATTGTTACACTGGATTAAGCCGTCGAATAAGGCAGTCTCGAACTCTAAGCCTAGATCTTCGTTATAATCTTTCTCGATTTCTAGTCGGTGTTTTTTGCCTTTCGTGTCGAGAACTTCGAGGGTTAAAAATTCATCGGCACAGAGGAATTGATAGTCGATTAGATCGCGGGGACGGGTTCCGTTAATGGACTCGATCGCATCTCCCACCTCGAAACCGATTTCCGAGGCGATCGAATCGGGAATCACCCGACTAATTTTCGCGGGACGAATGGTTAACTCGCTCATATTTCTCTATGCCGCCACCCAAGTATCTAACTGTATCTCGCACTGTTGAAACATAAAATTGATCGCGCCGAATAAACTATCTAACTCGGAAATATAGTAAGGGTTCGTATTTTTGGTAAACGTGTTACCTTCTAATTTTCCGAACTGCCATCCCGTTCCATTAGAAGCGATACCGTGAATGACGATCGATCTCTCGTTCAATTGTCTCGCCGCGATCATTTCCGCCAAACATTGACCCCAAGCGGCATCGAATTTATCCTGCTTCGCTTCCACTAATAATAAATAAGGTTTATCGAAAACCACTTTCCCTAACGGCGATCGCTGTGCTATAATATATTCGGGGAACCCTGTCAGATTATTATCATAACACAAAGCTTGATGGCTCCAGATCAGAAACTTCTCCCGATAACTTTTCCACACTTCTTTTAAAACGGGATAGATCAAATTCTCACAGATGGCGTACTCGGAATTATCCACCATTCCCTCGCGCATCATAAACGCGAGATCTTCACGAAAATAGTCAGAAATCGGGAACGCGATCTCGCGAACGAAATTTTCTTCGCGATAGTAGACCTGAAATTCCTTAACCGTATCGCCGAGACTCTTGTAGCTACTGAAAGACATGACGTGTAACTCCCGAACCGTCGTCGCTTTCCCATTCTAGTAAATTCCCGCGACGCTAGGGAACAGAAAGGGGCTAATCGAGATCGGATCACAGGTGACTGATAAAATGGCACTCAAAGCCACTCCCACCCGATCGAGATGACGTGATGCAGTTCCAAATCCAAGCCGATAGCGAGATTCCCGCCTCCAAGCAACTGTTAGATCAGATCCGTTTCGCGATCGCCTCCCGCCAGTATTCGCCGGGGCATCGTTTACCGAGTACCCGGCAACTGGCGATGATCACCGGACTGCATCGTAACACCATCAGTAAAATCTACCAACAACTCGAAGAGGACGGATTGGTAGAATCGGTGGCGGGTTCCGGCATTTACGTGAAAGCGCGCGGACACGAACGCGGCAATCTCTTGGGTTCTCCCCTCCTGCAACAGAACCCGCGACTGGGAAAATTAATCCAGGAGAGTTTAGACAGTTTTCTCGCCGAGGGGTTAACTCTCTCGAAAATTCGCGAGTTATTGCTGGCGGAAATCGACTGGCGTTCCCGTTGTAGCGCGCGGGTGGTGGTGACGATTCCCAAACACGATCTCGGCGCGGGAGAATTGATGTTATCGGAATTGGAACAGGCGCTACAGATTCCCGTGGAGTTAGTCCCGCTCGAAAATCTAGAGGCGGTTCTCGCGGAAACGAAATCGGCCACGGTGGTCACTAGCCGTTATTTTATCAGCGTGGCCGAGGCGATCGCCGCCCCCTACCATCTTCGCGTCATCCCGATCGATATCTACGACTACGCCAAGGAACTGACGACGATCAAAAAATTACCCGCGGATAGTCGCCTGGGTATCGTCAGCATCAGCCCCGGCATTATCAAGGTAGCGGAAATCCTCATCCACAGTTTACGCGGTGACGATCTACTGGTAATGTCGGCGCAAACGAGCGACGCGGAGAAATTACGGGTACTGGTGCGGACTTCCCACACGATTATGAGCGATAAAGCCAGTTACTCGCTGATTAAAAATACCATCGCCGAAATTCGATCGGACTTGATCCGTCTCCCGGATATTATCTGTAGCGACAATTATATCGGCGATCGATCGATCCAACTCCTACGCCGGGAATTGGGATTAGGCGGATAAGTTCGCTCTCGTCCCCCGGAGGCGAATCACCCCCGCGCGATCGACTCGCCGGATAATAGAGAGCGAAGAGATTTATCCGGTGAAAGTAATGGCTATCGCTCGTCGTCAATTTCTCTATCTATTGGGCGCGGCCGCGGGAACCTCCGCCTGGGGATTCTTACCCCGTCCCGCGAGTGCCGCCAGCGGCCCCCACGCGCTCATCCCTCTCCCCTACCCCTACAACGCCCTGGAACCCTACATCGACAAGGAAACGATGCAGTTCCACCACGATAAGCATCACGCCGCCTACGTCAACAATCTCAACAACGCGCTCGCGAAATATCCCGAACTCCAACAAAATAGCGTCGAGGAATTGGTTCGCGGTCTCGATCTTCTTCCCGAGGACATCCGTACCACCGTCCGCAACAATGGCGGTGGCGATCTCAACCACACTTTATTCTGGCAGATCATGTCCCCCAACGGCGGCGGACAACCGAAGGGAGAAATCGGTCAAGCTATTATTCGGAAATTCGGAAATTTCGACGCTTTTCAAACCGCGTTCGAGGGAGCGGGCGCGAAAGTATTCGGTAGTGGTTGGGTGTGGTTAGTGGTCAACAAGGCGGGAGATCTGGAGATAATGACCACTTCCAACCAAGATAGCCCGCTCATGAAAGGATTTAAACCGATCCTCGGCAATGATGTCTGGGAACACGCCTATTACCTGAAATATCGCAACCAACGGGGCGAGTATTTGAAACAGTGGTGGAATGTGGTTAACTGGGAGGAGGTAAATCGACGCTATTTGCAAGCGAAAGCCTGATCATGTCTACTTTCACCGTTACGGTTCCCGCCACGACCGCGAATCTGGGGCCGGGTTTCGACTGCCTCGGGGCGGCCTTACGTTTATACAATCATTTCACCTTTACCGTTCTCCCGGAAACGGTAGAAAAAAAGCTCACCATTCGAGTCAAGGGCGCGGAATCGGCGAAAGTGAGTGAAAGCGAGGATAATTTACTCTATCGCTCTTTCTTACGCGTTTACGATCGCCTACAACTCGTCCCTCCCCCGATCGAGGTAGAGATCGATCTCGGCGTTCCCCTCTCCAGGGGATTGGGCAGTTCGGCCACGGCGATCGTCGGCGGGCTGGTCGGCGCAAACCGTTGCGCGGGCGACCCTTTCCCCGTTTCGGTGATCCGGGATCTGGCGATTGCCATCGAGGGACACCCCGATAACGTGGTTCCCAGTCTCCTCGGTCACTGTCAGCTATCGGTGGGCGATTACACGAATTGGCAAATCTGTCAAGTACCTTGGGACGAAAATATTATCCCCGTGGTGGTGATTCCCGATTTCGAGCTATCCACGGAAAAAGCGAGGGCGGTTCTCCCGAAAGAGATCAGCCGTCAGGACGCGATTTTCAACGTTTCCCGGCTGGGTTTACTATTGCGGGCCTTGGAAACGGGCGACGGCGATCGATTACGCGTGGCGCTCGACGATAAAATCCATCAACCCTACCGGAAATCCCTAATTCCCGGCTACGACGCGGTACACGAGGCCGCCCAAAACGCCGGCGCGTTCGGGATGGTGATTAGCGGGGCCGGCCCGACTTTACTCGCCCTATCTTCCCCAGAATCGGCTTCTAGCGTGGCCGCGGCGATGGAAAAAGCTTGGTTTAACGAGGGAGTTACGGCGAAGGGATTAATTCTCTCGTTAGATACATCGGGCGCG